>DMMK01000575.1 GCA_003453085.1 Verrucomicrobiales bacterium | reverse complement strand
GCCTATGAGGGGAGGGAGGGACGTGAGCGTCTGCGTGTGCTGGAAAAACGGTCATGAGCGGTCCCATGAGTACTTTCCTTGAGGAACAACCGGTTAGGCCAACCCATGTCGAGGTGGACCTCTCCTGTCTGGCAGGAAACCTGGCCGCCATCCGTCAGCGGGTGGGAGATGCCAAGGTGATGACCATCCTGAAGGCCAACGCCTATGGTCATGGTCTGGTGCCTGTGGCCAGGCATATGGTGCGCTGCGGTGCGGACTGTCTCGGCGTTGCGTTTTTGGAGGAGGGGATTTTACTCCGGCGGGAGGGCATCACCGCCCCGGTGCTGGTTCTCGGCGGCATTGCGGGAGAGCAGATACCGCTTTTCATTCAGCATGATCTGACGCTCACCGCGCCATCCGTGGAAAAGCTGCGCCTGATTGATGAAACCGCCGCCTCCATGGGAATGCGTGCCCGGGTGCATCTGAAAGTGGATACTGGCATGGAGCGGATCGGCATTCATTACTACAGCGCCGCTGCACTGCTGGAGGCCAGCCTGGCTTGCCGTCATGTCGTCGTGGAGGGCATCTACTCTCACTTTGCCAATGCGGATGCGGAAGATCTGGCGCATGCGAAGCTGCAGCTGGAGCGCTTTCTGGAAGTGCTGTCCTTTTATGAAAAACGCAGCCTGCCCATGCCGCTGCGTCACATCGCGAACAGCGCCGGCATTCTTCAAATGCCCGAGAGTCATCTGGATCTCGTCCGGCCTGGCATTCTGCTCTATGGCGTTTATCCCAGCGGGGAGTGTCAGCAAACGGTGGCAGTGCGCCCCGCGCTGACATGGAAAAGCCGCGTGGCTTATTTTAAAGTGGTGCAGCCGGGCCACCCGGTCAGTTATGGCTCCACCTGGCAGAGCGAAAAGCCAGTGCGGGTGGTCACGATTCCCGTGGGTTATGGAGACGGTTACTTTCGTGCATTGTCAAACCGCTCCGAAGTCATCATTCGCGGGGTCCGCAGTCCAGTCGTTGGCCGGGTCTGCATGGATCAAATGATGGTGAACCTGGATCAGGGCACCGCCTACAATGGCGATGAGGTGATCCTGCTGGGTGAATCCGGAGGGCAGGTCATTTCTGCGGCGGAGGTGGCGGGGTGGGCGGGAACGATTCCCTATGAGGTACTCACCAACATCAACACCCGTGTGCCGCGCCTTTACCGTGGCGAGTGAAAGCCGCGCATAAAAAAGCCGACCACGTTTTTCGTGATCGGCTTTTTATGAAGCAGGTAAGTTTAGCGCCAGGAGACGATGTCGTCCTTGGTGTTTTCGAGCTTGTCCGGGCCAAAGCTGTAGATGGCTGAGGATGCACTCAGGAACTCGGGGGCCTTGCTGGAGATGATCTGGTCAATGCTGTTTTTGTCCGGGTTCTGGATGCGGTTGTCATAGTTGGTATCCAGCAGCACTTTGTAGGGCAGGCCCCAGGTGTCCACCAGCTGCACAGGGGTGCCTTCGCCCGTGCCACCGCTGGGGTCAACGATGCCGAACTGATTGTTCTTGGCGGTTGGGAGATCGATGAACTTGATCTTGCGGGGGTTCATGTTCGTGCTGCCGCCGCTGGTGTCCACGTTGGCCATGAGGATGTTGATCATCGTCTGCGAGGTGCCGTCCGTGAGGAAGGGTTCCATGTCGCTGTCACCGCCGGCGCTGGTGTCGTTGGGGTCAATGGGGAAGCGGTTGTACTCCGTACGGTAGTGGCCGATGGCCACATTGAGATCCTTCAGAGTGGTTTTAATTTTCAGCTCCTGAGCTTTTCTCATCACAATGTTGGTTGCCGGCACGGCCAGTGAAACCAGGATGGCGATGATGACGATGACGACGAGCAACTCAATGAGCGTGAAGCCGCGACGGATCAGGGAGGATGGCGATAGGGGGGGCGTTTTCATGGAATGACGAGAAGGAGGTTTGGATCAGTGGCAGGCGCTTGCGATTGGGTGCGGAGGCCTCCGGAAGATGATTTTATGTTAAATCAAAAACACGGCCAAACGTCAATACGCGATGATGGGAACGTTGACGTTTGGCTGGCTGCGGCGTGTCACGTTTGGTGTTATGCCGCGCCCCTTGGGCGCCGCGTCCGGAGGTGCCCACCAACTTTTCATTGTCAACTAATGCTTGCATCCTATAATCGGAAGATAATTATCGGCGCTCAGTCCCAAACAACAAAACCAAACAAGCCCCGATTATAACAACAACCTCTATGGCAAAAACAGCGAGCAAAGGCACCAAGGCAGTGAAATACGTTTATTCCTTCGGAGCAGGAAAAGCGGATGGAGATGGCTCCATGAAACCCCTGCTCGGCGGAAAAGGTGCAAACCTCGCAGAGATGAGCCGCATTGGCCTTCCAGTGCCTCCCGGATTCACGATCACGACGGAAGTCTGCACGTACTACTACGACCACAAGCGCACCTATCCGGTGGAGCTGCAGAAGCAGATGGAAGCCGGCGTTGCCGCTATGGAAAAAATCATGGGTGCAAAATTTGGTGATGCCAAAGGCATGCCACTTCTCGTCGCAGTGCGCTCCGGTGCACGTGACTCCATGCCCGGCATGATGGACACCATTTTGAACCTGGGTCTGAATGATCAGACGGTTCTCTCGCTCGCTTCCGTCACGAAGAATGAGCGTTTCGCTTGGGACTGCTACCGCCGTTTCATCCAGATGTATGGTGACGTGGTGCTCGGCGTGCAGAAGCGCGAAGGTGAAGACCATGAGCCTTTCGAGACCGTCATCGAAGAATACAAGCACAAGGTTTATCACAAGGACATCGTGGACAGCGACCTGACCGCCGCTGACCAGCAGGAACTCGTCCGCCTTTTCAAGGAGCTCGTCAAAGAGCGCACGGGCAAGGTGTTCCCGAACAGCCCATGGGATCAGCTTCGCGGTGCCGCTGGCGCTGTGTTCGGTTCCTGGATGAATGACCGCGCAATCGTTTACCGCCGCAAATACGGCATCCCTGCTGAGTGGGGTACCGCCGTGAACGTGCAGGCCATGGTGTATGGCAACACGGGTGATGACTCCGGTTCCGGTGTGGCCTTCACACGTAACCCAGCCAACGGCGCTGACGAATTCTACGGTGAGTTCCTCATCAACGCCCAGGGTGAAGACGTCGTCGCCGGCGTGCGCACTCCTGAGCCTGTGCTGAAACTCAAGGAAGTGATGCCGAAGTCCTACGCTGAACTGCTGAAGGTCCGTGCGACCCTCGAGAAGCATTTCAAAGACGTGCAGGACGTCGAGTTCACCATCCAGCAGGGCAAGCTGTTCATGCTTCAGACCCGTAACGGCAAGCGCACCGCCGCTGCCGCGCTGAAGTTCTCCATCGACATGGTGAAGGAAAAGCTCATCGACTGGGAACCGCTGTTCTGCGTAACCCTGCCGACCAGCTTGACCAGCTTCTGGCCCCGATCTTCGACGTCGCTGACGTGAAGAAGGCCAAGGCCATCGCTACAGGTCTGCCAGCTGGCCCAGGTGCCGCCTCCGGCAAGATCTACCTCAATGCTGACCGCGCCGTCATCGCTGAGCAGAAGGGTGAAAAAGTCCTCCTCGTCCGTAACGAAACCAGCCCCGAAGATCTTCGCGGCATGATCGCTGCTGAAGGCATCCTCACCGCTCGCGGTGGTGTGTCCTCCCACGCCGCTCTCGTCGCCCGTCAGATGGGCAAGGTTTGTATCTGCGGTGCTGCTGCACTGGAGATCGACTATGACAAGAAGACCGTCACCGTTGCAGGCCAGACCTTCAACGAAGGCGACTTCCTCTCCATCGATGGTACCAGCGGTATCGTCTATGCAGGCCAGTTGAAGACCGCTCCTTCCGAAATCATCACCGGCATGATCGGTGGCGACAAGGCCGCCCAGGCCACGGAGAAGTTCAAGAGCTTCAACCAGCTCATGAAGTGGTGCTCCCAGGCGCCACGCCTGCAGGTCCGCACGAACGCTGACAATCCGGAGCAGACCCAGAACGGGATTG
>DMMK01000291.1 GCA_003453085.1 Verrucomicrobiales bacterium | reverse complement strand
TTTTCCGGTGGGTTCCGCCGCCGATTTCTGCGGTTCCTTGGTCTTCGCAGCTTTCAATCGGGCCTCATGATCCGCGAGTATCTTTTCCAAAGGCTGGTCCCAGATAGCCCCGCCCCTTTCCTCACCTTGAGGATGATAAGGCTGGCCATTGCGGAGAATGAGCCTAGCGTTACTATCTGGGAACATCGGAGTCAGCGGAATATCCGTCACGACAAACTCCTGTAGTTTTCCTTGCCGATCATAGGTCTTTATTTTTCGAGTGGATATCCACTCCTGGTATTTAAATATTACCATAATGCTTCCCATGGGAGACTTAATGGCTTCTTTCCAACGCCCCTCGTTGCGGGTGAATAAATGGTAGGTCAAGCCTCCTTCAGGACTGCCTGTGTAACCTGAAAACTGATCCCCCTCACGGTAAAAGGCGTCGGGCGAGGCTCCATAAACAGAGCTGAAATCATGAACCGTCTCAGGTTGACCTCCCTTGGGATGCCACATCAAAACATTGACCGCAGGTTTCTCGTTATACAGTTGATGGAGTTCCCCACCTTCATCTTGATAAATAATCCGGCTTTGTTGTTGGTTGGGTCGAGCATTCGCTTTGGCAAGACCCTCTGCTTTGACTTGATTGCCTGGATGGATGACGCGCTCTTCGGCCACGGCACCGCTGCCGACAAGGATCCCGTTGAGGAGGGCGAGAAGACTCCCTGGGAGGGTAGCGCGTTTCATAGGGATTCTGCGGGATTTCGGTCATGCTGCCAGAATGCGCTCCCTCTGCCAATCTTGTTTTGAAGAGGTGGTGTTTGGGCTTTTGAAAGCTTCTATCGCAAGGTTTAACCCTTCTGTGCCCCGCCCGCTTTTCTCATCCAAAAGGCGAGGATGAAAACCGCCGCCACTCCCCGCCGATGGCCCAGTAGAGAGCCGTGCCCCTCTCTGCCTCCGGCCCTGAAACGGGCCGGAGGATTTACTTTCCGACGGCCTCCCCAGCCTTTTCGGATGCAGGCGTTTTTCCGGTGGGTTCCGCCGCCGATTTCTGCGGTTCCTTGGTCTTCGCAGCTTTCAATCGGGCCTCATGATCCGCGAGTATCTTTTCCAAAGGCTGATCCCAGATAGCCATACCTGTTCCTAGACCTCTAGGTTTAAAAGGTTGGCCGTTGAGAAGGATCAGCTTATCCAGAGTGTTGGTTGAATCAGGAAATAGGGGGATATCCGTAACGACTAGCTCAAGAGGGTTTTCTTGACTGTCTTCAGCCAACATCCTTCGCGTCCCCGTCATTTTCATATCCCATAATCCTCCACCACCGCCCATGGGAGAGGAGCTGGTCTCTTTCCAGCCATTCGCCGTGCGAGTGTATAGATGGTAAACCAATTCCCCGTGAGGTCTTCCAGTAACTCCAGCGATCTCATCTCCTTCTCGGTAAAATACACCCATAGCGAGTCCATCATCAGGACCGTAGTCACAAACCAATTCTTTTTCTCCCACTTGGGGATACCACATCAAACGATTATCCCCTGTTTCCAGGTTGTAGAAATGCTTCAACGCCCCAGTCGAATCTTTGTAAATGACACGGTCTTTCTCCATCGCCGACACTGGGCCGACCATCATCGCGATGACGGTCATCCAAAGTCTGCCAAGGCGGGTCACACTTATCATGTTGGATTTTTGTGCGCGTCTGTAGGTCTTTGAAGAAGCTCGCTGACTGAAAGGCTGGAGGTGCTCGCGGTCTAGTGGAGGGCGGGATAAACCCATGGCCCACGGTACTCCCGGCTGAGGAGTTTGCTTGCTTCCGGATCGCCGATGATGATTTCCTTTTCGGCATCCCAGGCGATGCTGCGGCCAGCCTTCCAGCTCAGCATGGCGAGCATGGGCAGGCAACTGGAACGATGGGCGCTTTCGATGTCGGCCACGGGTTTGCTGCCGGTCTCGATGGCCTTGATGAAATCTTCCCAGAGCAGGGCGATGTTGTGGCCATCCGGTTCCTGGAGCTGATGGTCGCCATGGGTGGGGGCTTCCTTGGCATTCACGGGGTAGAAGGTCCAGCCATCGCGCCAGCCAATGTGGAGCACGCCTTTTTCACCATAGAAATAGGCGCCGATTTTGTGCTTCTCGTTGTTGTTCTCCGCAAATTTCCGGTGCTCCCAGACGGCGGTGAAGTGCTCGAACTCAAACGTGGCTACCTGATGATCTGGGGCATCAGTGGTCTGTTCCTTTTCATTCAGGATGGCCTGGCCAAAGATGGGACGTCCGCCCGTGCAGAAGGCTGTTTTCGGACCTTTCTCACCGCTCCACCACAGGATCTGGTCCAGCCAGTGGACACCCCAGTCGCCCATGGTGCCATTGGCATAGTCGAGGAAGCTGCGCCATCCGCCGGGATGCATTTTGGTGTTAAAAGGGCGCATGGGGGCCGGGCCGCACCATAGGTCCCAGTCCAGGCCTTCGGGGATCTTGCTGTTGGGCTTTGGGGCTTCCGGGCCGCCTTTGCTGTCGGCAAACAGACGCACCATGCCCACCTTGCCGACTTGGCCTGATTTCAGGAAGTTCATGGCCTCGACATGATGCGGGCCGATGCGGCGATGCAGCCCCACCTGGACCACGACGCCTGCTTCCTTGGCCGCCTGCACCATGGCGCGGCTTTCATGGATGGTGTGGCCGGTGGGTTTTTCCACAAAGACGTGAGCTCCCGCCTTGCAGCAGGCGATGGATTGCAGCGCATGCCAGTGATCCGGCGTGGCGATGATGACGACGTCCGGCTTGGCCTCGGCCAGCATCTCGCGGTAATCCTTGTAACCTTTGGCGACATCGCCCGTCTCGGACTTCACATCTTCGAGGCTGTTGGCCAGGACGTTTGCATCCACATCACAGAGGGCCACCACTTGGGTGCGGCCATGGGCGAGGGCCTCGCGCAGAATGTTCATTCCCCACCAACCGCTGCCGATGAGGGCGGTGCGGAACTTTTTCCCTTCCTTGCCGAAGACGGGCAAGGCTGAAAA
>DMMK01000299.1 GCA_003453085.1 Verrucomicrobiales bacterium | reverse complement strand
GGCATGGGGTGGCCGTTGGCTAAAGGGATGTCAAAGCGTTCCAGGACAGCGTAACCACAAGCATGATAAAGAGGCTCGCCTGCGAGGGTGGCGATCATTTCCAGTCGCTGAAATCCTGCCTGGCAGGCGGCGTCTTCACAGAGCTGAAGGAGGCGGCGGCCAATGCCGTGGCGAGCGTGGTCAGGATGGACAAAAAAGGCACGGACCATAGCAGGCTCCGTTTGTGGATCACGCAAGGGATCAGGACCCGTTTTGCCTTGGTCACCGCCATAGAGGGTTTTGCGGCGGCTCCAGCCACCGCAGGCCACGGGAATGCTCCCGGTCTCGGCGACAAAGTAGGTGCCGTCATGGATCAACTGACTGTCCACACCAAAGACCGTGCCCAGAGCACCAGCGATCTGCTGGGGCGAATAGTAGGCAGCTTGCAGGGTATGCGTGGACAGGGCGATGAGGTCCTCCAGAGCAGGAATGTCGCTGAGCTTGGCGAGGCGGTAGGTGAGGCTCATGGGCGAGGAAGCTATTCGGCGCAGCCGCCCAGGGGTCAAACAACACGTGGGATTTTCCTCTGCGGGCTTTGGGGGCAAAAAAATGCCCCACAACCAATGGTTGTGGGGCAGGTGAAGAGGAAGGAGAATATTTACTTCTTCGGCTTTTCAGGCAGGCCCTGGCCGGGTTTGAGGTCCAGGTTGGCCTTCAGATCGGCCTCAGTGACGGTGGAAGCCACGCCGCCCGCAGGGACGTCGGCCTGGGCGGTCCAGAGGATGGCGTTGAGGACCAGCTTGCGCTGCTCGTCATTGCCCCAGCCCTGGTGGAAGTGACCGCCAGTGAAGCCGAACCCGCGGCCGCCGCCATCGCGCTCTGCGGCCCAGGCGACGTGCTGTTTTTCCTTGTTCTTGACGGACTCGCGTACGGTGGGGTTGCCGCTGTGGTGGCCATCGGGACGGGACATCGCAGATTCTGGGGCCACCGCGCTCAGCACAGGGGTCACGCGGTCCATGCCGTTACGAAAGCGCATGTAGAAGTACCACTCGTCATTAGTCCCGAAGGGCTTCACGCCGCTGGAGATGGGGTGGGCGGGGAACTCGCTGAAGCTGGCATCCCAGTGCGGGTTGACGCTCCAGTTGATCTCAAAACAGCCGCCCATCCAGTCAATGAACTCCTTGCCGCCCAGCTCGATGGTGGGCTCCACCGCGTAGTGGAGGGTGAGGAAGCCGCAGCCGCGTTTCATTTCTTTGTCGAGCTGCTGGAGGCGATTTTCCTGCAGGGCCGGGTGGCCTTTACCGCCGTCGGAGTAGATCACCACGGTGGCCGCTTTTGCCAGTTCATCCGCGCTGGGCCATTCGCCATTGAGGTGGGGCTTGATTTCCACCTGATCCGCAGCGCCCTGTTCGAGGCATTTTTTCAGCAGCAGGATGCCGGCATTGTGCTCATGCTGGCCAGGGCCATGGGAGGGCTTGCCCGCGATCATGACGACCAGTTTTTTATCGGCAGCGGAGGCCGTGGCGGCAAAAACCAGGGCGAGGGAGTAAAGAAGAAATTTCATCAAGGTTGGGGGACGGAATGCTAACGCCGCAGAAGGCGCGGGCATTTCATGCAGTCCGGAGGAATCCGCATCAATCAAAAAACCTCAGGCTGTAGGGGCGCTGTGGCCACGGGAGCGCCATGCCAGGACCCCACAGAGGCCAAAGCCGAAGGTGTTCAGCGTGCCGTGGATGGCCCACATGGTGGGCATGGGCAGGGCCCAGGCGGGAAAGAGGCTGCGCAGGCCAAAGGTGAGTGCCAGCAGCATGGCCACCAGCAAGCTGAGACCGGAGATGAGAAACCACACGCGCGCCCAAGCGGACAGGCCCTTTTGAAAGGCCATCTGCATTTGCAGCAGCGCCACGCCCAGTGCCCCAGCGACGAGGACGCTGACCGCCAGAGGCTCGATCCAGGGCAGCACTTTAAAATGCGTGCACGTGATGCCGATGGCCACCAGGGGCACCCCTGCTAGGATGAGCCCGCATGAGACGCGGGAGGCCTTGCTTTGCAGCGCCTGGCCACACAGGCCCGCCATCAGCGGCAGCGTGTAGCCCGCGTGATGAAAATGCGCAGCTGTGAGTAGGACGATGAGCGCATCAAATCCCCAGGGCATCCAGTTGGCGCGATTGGCCAACAGCCACGCTGCGCCAATGGCGGGGAACAGCCGGGCCCCATCCAGGCAGATCTGGGCCCGGGAAAAGCGGCGCGTTTGCATGGTCAGCCACAGCACCTCCGCCGCGATGACCAGCCGATAGGCCAGCCAAACGGATGCGAGCACTGCCGTTTCTAATCCCGGCTGGTGCACCAGCGCCTGCCAGAGGAGCAGCAGAAAACCCAGGCCGACGAAGGCTAAATGAGGCCGCCCCCTTGCACCGGGGCGCATGGCCAGCGGCTCCCCGAGTGGCAGCAGCAGGCCGATGGAGATCAGCAGCATCCAGGATATCCAGCTCGGCTGCCAGGGATTGTGTCCCAGTCCACTGCCGATGAGCAGAAGCAGCATCGCACTCGCGCTGAGTGTGGCTTTTTCCCACCGCTGCCTGGCTGCCATTAAAGAAGCCCTCATGCGCACATCCGTTTCATGAGGGTTTGGGAGTCCCGCACAAAGCGCAACTGCCACCAGCGGGCGAGGGGAAAGCCCAGCCAGGCCATCCAGTGTCGCGGTCGGGAAAAAGCGCGGATCTCATACCACACGCTGCCGTCGGGCAGGTGCTGCACCATGAAACGTTCTTCGCCGCACTCCGTGTGTTCCGGCAGGGTGCCATAGACAAAGCCGTGACGGTGGAGGCTGTCGCAGCGATGCAGGACACGGCAGGGATTGATCCACCACAGGCCACAGATCTGGGTGACCATGGCGACGACTTGACCCGGCTTTTGAGGGGCTCCCAGGGGATGTACCACGGCCCACGGGGGAAACATGCACCAGGCATCCAGCGCAGCACAAGCCCGCTGATAGACCTCTTCACCCTGGCCTAACAGGACCCGGTGCTCATCATCAATGAAGTCTTCGAAAGGTGGATTTTCCACTCCCTCCCGATGTGGGTAGCTCAGCGGTGCCTCCTGCCAACTGGCGAGGTGCTGCTGCAGCTCCTGCGGAGTGGGTGGCCGGTAAGTGATCATATGAAGGGAACCTCCCGAGGAAGAAGCATGGGACAACTTCCGAAGTGCTTCGAAAAGTCTTCGTTTTCAGCAGGCTTTTCAGCCGTCAGAGGGGTCGATTTCATTCTTGTTTTGCCGATGGCGGCCCTCCACGCCATAGTGCGGAGATGCCCCCCATTCGCGCCATCCTTTTTGACTTTGACGGACTCATCGTGGACACGGAAAGTGTCGGCTACCACACGTGGCGGCAGCTCTACGCGCAGCATGGGCACGAACTGGCCGTAGAAACCTATGCCCAGGCCATCGGCACCGAGTTCAACGACCTCTATGATCCCCGTCGCGATCTGGATGCGCTGACTGGTAGCGCGCTGCCCTGGGCAGAGCTGGAGGTAAGGCGCCTGGAACACGAGCGCGAACTTCGCAGCACGCTGAGCACCCTGCCCGGTGTGGTGGATCGCCTCACAGAGGCGCGGGAGCTGGGGATACCCTGTGCCGTGGCCAGCAGCAGCCCCCTGTCCTGGGTGGGAACCTGGATCGAGCAGTTGGAACTACGCCATCACTTCCACCACCTCACCACCGTGGATGACACCGGCAAGGTGAAGCCTGACCCCAGCCTCTTTCTTCACGCCGCCGGTCGTCTGGGTGTGCATCCGCATGAGGTGCTGGTGTTTGAAGATTCCCTCAATGGCCTGCGTGCGGCCCGTGCGGCAGAGATGCGCTGCATCGTGGTCCCGGGACCGATGACGCAGCATCTCGACTTTGAGGGTGCCCTGCGCCGGGTGGGTTCCCTGGCAGAGGTTTCACTGCGTGATCTGGTGGCGTGATTGGTGATGCTGTTTGTTAGGCTTTAATGGTTTAAAAATAACTCCCGCAGACTCATGATCTCTCCCCTGCCGCTCGCCGCCCGTTACACGCGCTTTCGCGATTCGGTGTTCTCGGGGCTGGAGGAAATTTCGCTGCCCGGCTTTCCTCAGCCGATGGGAGAGCTGGATGTGCAGAGCCTGTGGTTTGGTGGGGCCTTTGGCAGCGACTTCAGAAGTGTGGATGGAAAGCCCGTGCACATCGTGGACTACGGGATCTGGAACTCCTGCGCAGGACCGGACTTCACCGGCTGCACGGTGGAGGTGGATGGGCAAAGGCTCAGCGGCGACATTGAACTGGACCCCGATGCCCGTGACTGGGAGCGTCATGCGCATGGGGCCAACCCCGACTGTTCACGGGTGGTGCTGCATCTGTCTCTGGAGGGACCGGAGGGG
>DMMK01000419.1 GCA_003453085.1 Verrucomicrobiales bacterium | reverse complement strand
TCAGTACCCCGGTCGCAGGGCGCACCGCTTGCTCGGCCAGCTTGCGCTTCAGCCCGGCCATTTCCTCCCGCAGCTCGTTTCCTTCCTCGATCAGTCGCTGATTCTGCCGACGAAAACGCCCCCAGATCAGCGCCCCAAACCACAGCCCCAACAGGAAAAATACCAGTCCCAGCCCAGCCACAAAGACCCCGCTGTGCAGCAAAAAATACAGCAGCGGTCCGGACTCCAGGGATGTAAAATCGTACTTCATTTCAGGGCTTCAGCGCAACAGGATCTCCACGCTGTCAATCTGCGCAGGAGCGCCTGCCGTGCCAGCAGGGACTGCATCAAAGGCCATCGTTTTCACATCGCTCGCAGGCAGCCCCTGCTCCACCAGAAATGAATGCACCTGCTCCGCACGTGCCAGCGCCAGTCTTTTGGCCGTCGCCGCATTTTCCTCAGGGTTCGGATGCCCGCCGATGATCAACCGCGCCGCCGGGCCTGCCGTCAGCAGCAGCGGAGTCAGCGCCGCCAGCCGGGCCTGCTGCTCCGCAGTCAGCGTGGCACTGCCGGGGGCAAATCCCACAGGCTGGGCAGCAAGGGCCTGCTTTAGAGATTCCCCCTGCGCCTTCGGCAGCGGACTTTCCGATTCATAGCCTGGAAAATGAAACGTCGAGGGATAGTACGTCAGCTTTAAAGTCACCCTTTTGCCTCCGGTCACCGGTCGCAGCAGGGCCAGCCACTCGCTTTCCAGCGTTCGTGTCGCAGGCGCTTCCAGCAGCGGCTCCCCCTGGTCATTGATCCAAAAACGACGCGGGGTCGCCGTGGCAAAAAAACGCTTCACCAGCGGCAGCAGCGTTCCCGCATCCGCAAACTCTGCCGACTGCGTGTGCGTGCTCTCCAGCAAATCCTCCCGGTCCGCTTTTTCAAACTCAGCCGTCAGCGCCGCTTTCAGGCCATTCGCAGGCAGCATGCCCTTCATCCGCAGCCCCTTTTCATTCTGCACCAGATCGATCCAGCAGGCCACGCGCAGCTTTTCCAGGAGGGGCTCCATCAGGGAGCTTTCCGCGCTCAAAGGCCCCTTCTCACCCTCCGGCCACCGCACTTGCACCGCCGGGCGGAGATTGCTCGTGTCCAGGGTCAAATCTGGGCGCAGCTTGCCCAGCAGTTGCGACACTTCACGGATGTGGGCCTCTCCCGGCAGCCAGCCCTCCAGGCTTAGCTTTGCCCCATCCAGCCGTGCATTCAGGCTTGCGGGGATGCACAAATCATCGGCCACCAGGCGCACGGGTCCCGTCTGCACCACCGCCGCCCGCGCCTTTTCTAGTGAGTCCAGGTCCGGTGCATTGCCCGCCACCCGCAGGTCCAGGTAGCGCAGATCCACCACCGCCGCACGGATGCCATTCTCGCGCAAGGCCGCCAGGGCCTTCGCTCGCAGGCCCGGGAGCTGATGCTCCGTGAATATCCACCCATGCAGGATCATCGCCAGCGGCAGCAGCGCCAGCGTGATGAGCAGGAGGGAGAAACGCATGGAGTCAGACAGGCCAAGGATGAACGATATTGACACAGGGGAGGGCCAACGGATACTCCGCCGCCTTCTGCACCGGACAACCTACGGAGGTCCGATGCAGCGCTGCAAGAACTATTCCCACACGCCCCACTATCCCATGTCAGTCATCATCGCCGGAACCGTCGCCCTGGACAATGTCAAGACCCCTCAAGATGCCCAGGAGAACCTGCTCGGCGGCTCCGCCTCCTACGCGGCCTTGGCGGCCAGCATCTTCACCCCTGAAGTCCACCTCGTCGGCATCATCGGCCACGACTTCCCTCAGGCCCACCTGGACCTCCTCAGCAGCAAAGGCATCACCCTCGACGGTCTCGAGCGCAGCACCGGTGCCTCCTTCACCTGGAGCGGCGAATACCATGACGACATGAACAGCCGCACCACCCACAATGTGGCCATCAACGTCCTGGAACATTGGACGCCCAAGCTCTCCACCGCCGGTGCCGCCGCCAAGATCGCCGTCCTGGCCAACATGAGCCCGGACAACCAGATGCAGACCCTCGAGCAGTGCACCGGGGCTGATTTCATCACTGCCGACACCATGGACCTCTGGATCAGCATCGCCAATGACCGTCTCCATGACGTGCTGAAAAAGATCGACCTCCTCGTCATCAATGACGGCGAAGCCAAAGAATTCGCCGGCACCACCAACCTCGTCGAAGCCGGCCGCCGCCTTCAGGCCAAAGGCCCCCGCTTTGTCATCGTCAAGCGTGGCGGACACGGCAGCTTCCTGTTCGGCGAAAACAGCGCCGACTTCTTCGCCTGCTCCGCCTACCCTCTCGACTCCGTTTTCGACCCCACTGGCGCGGGTGATTCCTTCCTCGGCGGCCTCGCCGGCTGGCTCTCTGCCAATGGCAAGACCAAGCCCACCTTCGAAGATCTCAAGACCGCCGTGGTCCACGGCAGCGTCACCGCCAGCTACACCTGCGAAGCCTTCAGCACCCACAAGCTGCAGACCGTGACCAAAGCCGATGTCGCCAGCCGTCTGGCCCAGCTCAAGGGATACACCAGCTTCTAATTGGAGGCCGGTCAGCTTTCGCAATACTTTCGGTCATTGACGGCGTTTCCCACGCCATCAATGGCCGTTTTTTTTCGCCTTTCCCAATCTAATACACCCCAGAAGAGGAGGCTTCGCAGGTGCTCAATTTCCTTGCCTTTGCTTCTGACATTTAAGAAGCTCAGGGCCATGGCTCTTAAATGAGCTCTCAAGTTGACTCCTCTGCAATGAGCCATTTTCGCAAACATTGCCTATTGTTTCTGATAGCTGCCCTGGGTGGGGCTGGAGTGGCCTGGGTTGTCGGCCCTCAAGTTCATTCCCCTCATTCTCGCACTGCGGGAGGTAAGGCGACACCCGGTCTTCGGAAGGAAGATCCAAACTTCAGAGCCGAATCCCCCGCTTCCCCGTCGCCGCAACTGGCTGCGCCATGGATTAAAGCGCAGTCAAAAGCTACCAGCCCCGTTTCCACTCCTAAGCCCAGCTCCATCGCCACCCCAGCCGGGCAGGAGCATGACCAAATGATGCTGGGACTTCTTCGCTCGTTAAGGACATCCTCCGAGCCAGTTTCTCCTCAGGAAGACCCCTCCCGGCTCAGTCTGAAAACGGCGTTGGAAAAGCTCCTGAAACACCTCAGACAATCTGAGCTGGCACGGTCCAAGATCTCCCGGCGGGACACCGAGGGGTACATCTCCACCTTTGTGAAAATCACCCCTCCGACGCCCTCTGAAATCCATACGCTGAAACAAATGCTGGCCGAGATGCAAGCGGACCTCTCCCCTGGGCAGCTGATCCAGTTTCAAAACGAAAGCTTGCTGCTTTTTCGCCAGTTTGTCTTTGCCCAGGACAAAGTGCTCGTCGTTTTCATCACCGAACACTTTGCCCGCTCACCTTCCAAAAGGGGCAATTTCCACAGCCATCTCACCAGCAAGCCCGACCTCTATCGGCATCATCACAATGGGGAACAGATTGGCGTCCCCCCTGGCGAGTCCAACCTCGAGGGCGGAGTTTTGGCCAACCCGGCCCCTCCAGCCTTCCGGTATTATCATTTAGCCAGCAACAGATGATGCAGACCGCCGGCGCCACCTCTGACAAGCCCAGGCTTTCCTGGCTTCCTCTGCCCGCAGGATTTCTGGCGGGTTTCCTTCTTGTCTATGGCTGGCAGTTGGGCAGCGGGCACACCGGGCCGATAGAAC
>DMMK01000648.1:3827-4775 GCA_003453085.1 Verrucomicrobiales bacterium | reverse complement strand
ATGTACTTGTGGTTACGGTGGAAAGAGGCACTCCCGCTAAGGTCGTGCCCGTGCCCACCGCACGCCTGACTTGGCATGACGTGGAATTTCATCTCCCCGATGATGAGGCCGTGACGCGCCTGAATGAAACCCTCGCAGCTCTGGTGCAGGGAAGAACGGGGCAGGATCTGTTGCGGCTCACGTTGCGTGGCAGTTTGGGCATTTCAGGCTGGACCTTGCTGGAGCAGGCTCTGGAAACCTGGCGGTCCCGCCTGCTGCGGCTACGCCTTCATGCTGAAGTGGGAACCGCCCCGACCGAGGCCGAGATCAGTGCGCTGGTGAGCAGCAGCGAAGCCCCGCTGGCCGCCCGCGTGGCAGCAAGGTTGCTCCAGGAGACAAAATCCGCCGATGTGGCCGTGGCAGAGACTGCCCGCCAGGGCCTGCGGGTGCTGCATGCGGCGCTAGGAANNGGTCTGAGGGAGCATTCCTCCTGGCTCTGGGCTGAATTCGATGGCATTTCCTGGGCAGGAATGTCAGCATGAGATCCGATAAATGACGTGGTATTTTAACAACGATGGTGTGGCCGACGGTCCCTATGAGGATGAGGCCATGGCTGCCTTGCTGGTGCAAAATCGCATCAAGGGGCACACTCTCGTCTGGCAGGTGGGCGGTGAAACCTGGCAAGAAATCGCTGCCCAGGCACCCGACTGGTGGCAGCCAGTGACCATTGCACAGGCCGACTCTGTTGTCATCTCACGACCACCGACCACCCGAGGGCTGGTGCCCAATGCCCCCGTGGTGGAGGCCAAGCCTGCGGCCTCGGGTGGGTTCCTGAAGAAAATGTTTGGCTTCGGAGGCAATAAAAAATAGCCCGCTTGGGTTCAAGCGGGCTACAAGGAAAGACGATCAGGAGCCGCCGAAGAAGCCGCCGAGTTTGCGGATGCGTGTCGGGTGGCGCAGCTTGCGCAG
>DMMK01000648.1:0-3771 GCA_003453085.1 Verrucomicrobiales bacterium | reverse complement strand
GCCTTGGCTTCGATCTGGCGGATGCGTTCGCGGGTGACCTGGAACTGTTTGCCCACTTCTTCCAGCGTGCGGCCTGCGCCGTCCACGAGACCAAAGCGCTGTTCCAGCACTTCACGTTCGCGGGGGTTGAGGGTATCCAGCACGTCACGGAGCTTGTCGCGCAGCAGGTTCATCGCGGTGAGCTCCATGGGATCATGGGCCTCTTTGTCTTCGATGAAGTCGCCAAATTCGGTGTCGCCATCGCTGTCGCCCACTTTGGCCTGCATGGAGACAGGCTGCTGGGCCATGCGCAGGACGGCATTCACCCGTTCCACCGGGAGGTGGATTTCTTCGGCGATTTCTTCCGGAGTCGGGTCGCGGCCCAGTTCCTGGACGAGCTGTTTGTTCACCCGCATCAGCTTGTTGATCGTTTCGATCATGTGCACCGGAATGCGGATGGTGCGTGCCTGGTCGGCAATGCTGCGGGTGATGGCCTGGCGGATCCACCACGTGGCGTAGGTCGAGAATTTGTAACCGCGCCGATATTCGAATTTTTCGACCGCACGCATGAGGCCCATGTTGCCTTCCTGAATGAGATCCAGGAAGGAAAGGCCGCGGTTGGTGTATTTTTTGGCGATGGAGATGACCAGGCGCAAGTTGGCCTCGATCATCTCTGTCTTGGCGCGGGTGGACTCGGCCACACAACGGCGGGCATCGGCGGCGATCTGGCGGTACCCTTCGGTGGTCTGCCAGGCCTGGAGCTGGAACTGGTGGAGGGCCTCAATGGCCATCTCATTCTTCGGGTGCTGGCGGATCTCGTGTTCCAGTTGCTCCATCTCGCGCAGCTTCAACTGAATGAGGGCGACGAAGTCTTCGTTGATCTTCTGTTTGAAGAAGAATTTTGAGCAGAGCTTGAAATAGGCTCCGCGAGCGTTGTTGAAGGCTTCGCGGGAGCTGTCTTTTTTCTTCTCTGCGGCCTTGGTGTGGGCCGTGTAGAGATCGCTGCAGCGTTCGAAACTGTCTTTGGCCTGCTCCAGCAGCGGAGTCAGCTTTTTGAAGTAGTTGTCCCGTTCTTCAGCCTTGCGATCAATGACCAGGCGGTCAAACCGCTCCAGGCCGTTGGCGAGACTTTCGGCGAACTGGAGGAAGTTGCGGGCGACAAAGCCGACGTTTTGGAGGCAGCTCTGGAGGCTGATCTCGGCCTTCTCGATTCGCTTGGAAATCTGGATTTCCTGTTCGCGGGTGAGCAGGGGCACCTGGCCCATTTGGCGCAGGTACATGCGCACCGGGTCATCCAGGCTGTCCAGCTTGGTGTCGGCACGTTCGCTGGTGGCGGATTCTTCGGCCGCGCGGGCGAGAAGCTTCATCGCGGTCTGTCCGCTGAGGTCGCCCTCCTCCACGACGCGGATTTCCATCGCGCGCAGCCGGCTGATGACCTCGTCCATGAGATCAGGCGTCACAATGCCAAGCGGCAGAGCTTCATTGACGTCGTCCCAGGTGAGATGGTCCTGATCCTTGGCGAGAAGGATGAGGTTGCGCAGCCGCGACTGGACCTCGGGCGCATTGATGTCGTCATAGACGACCGTCGGCGCGCTCGGTGTAAAGCTGGTCTTTGGCGGACGTCCGCGTTTGCGTTTGATCGGCTGTCCGTCCGGACCCACCGCAGGCGTTTGGTTGGGCCGATCGTTCAAAGGATGAATGCGTGGACGTCCTCTGCCTCGTTTCTCCTCCTGGTCCGCATCCTTGGAAGAGGCGGCAGGTTTTGGGGGAGAGGCAGTCTTTGAGGAAGGGGACTTTCCGGGGGCTGGTTTTTTGGGGACGGCCATAGAGACGCCGTGAATTCCTAAGGGGGTAAGTTACAGCCCGGCGGATGGGCTCAGAACGGTGAATATCTTGGTGCCATCCATATGGTCAAGACATTCTTTGAATTGTCGGTAATGGGTGGCGCGGATTAAGGATAGAGGAGGTAACGCTGGCGGGCACTGCGGAAGGAGCTGATCCAGCCTCCCCAGCCGCCGACGATGCGGCTGGCGGGAACACCCCGCCGCAGGCTGCTGTAAAGGGATTCACTACCATAGACTTTGTGGAAAAGATTTAATTTGGACCCGCTCATCCTGCCCAGCACCTTGCCCCCGGTCAGTCGGTTCAGCTCGCCGAGGAGCATAACGTCCAGGGCTGTCAGGTCGGCCTGGGCGCGTGGGTTGATGTTTAACCGCACGCCGCCGAACCCGTTGCGGGAATAAGGGCTGAAGCTCACCCCTGGCATGTTCCAGCGCTGGCAGGCGGCCATCATGGCCTGGGGATTCACACCGCTGCCACCGGCATAACCAAAGGGATTTTCGGTGCCGATGCCGATGTCCACCGCCGATCCACCGCCCAAGATGCCGGTGGCGACATAGTATTGGGGAGAGGTAGCGTAGGGGATGTTGGGAGAGGTGCGGTACCAGCGCAGGCCGGTGTCCTGCCAGACCATGTTGCGGCTCCAGCCCTGCATTTTCACCACGTTCAGGCGCGGGGCTTGGCTGATCCAGCCTTTGCTGGAGGTCATCATGGCCAGCTCACCCGCCGTCATGCCGTGCACGTAAGGCACGGGAATCTGGCCCACAAAAGATTTCCATTTCGCCTCCAGCGGCGGGCCTTCCACACGCCAGCCACCCATGGGATTGGGCCGATCCAGTACAACGAAGTGTTTGCCATTTTCCGCACAGGCCTCCATGGCCACGGCCATGGTGCTGATGTAGGTGTAGCTGCGGCAGCCGATGTCCTGAAGGTCAAAGACCAGCACATCAATGGGGGCCAGCATCTGAGGGGTAGGCTTCCGGGTGGGGCCGTAAAGAGAGTAAACAGTGAGGCCCGTGACGCTGTCCCGCCGGGTGCTGACGTGGATGCCCGCGCCGATGGTGCCATCGATCCCATGCTCGGGCGCATACAGGGCCGTGAGGGAGGAACCGAGTGCGCGCTGCATGACCACGCGTGTCATTTCACCCCGGCCATTGACACTGGTGTGATTGGTGATCAGGCCCACACGTTTCCCGCGCAGAAGATCAAAGTTTCGTGAGGCTAGGAAATCGATGCCCAGCATGAAAGGGCCACCCTGCTGCATGGGCACGGCCTGCTGGGTTGGCATCATCTGGCACCCGGTAAGAAAGGCGGCGCCGGAAAGAAGAAAGGAACGTCGTGAACCCATGCGGGCGACAGAGGCGGTGGCAGGAGCAACGGTCAAATGGAGAATGAAACAAGCTGCCACCTAGGGCTTGCAGAAGGCCCGATGTGAAGACTCAGCATCATGAAAAAAAGCCACACCTTTTCGGGTGTGGCTTTTGAATCGGAATGACGGCGGATTATTCGCCAGGAAGAGGCTCGGTAGGCCAGGTTTCCACCCACGGCAGGCCGTGCTCATTGAGGTCGGCCATGAAGGGATCGGGATTGAGCTGTTCGACGTTCCAAACGCCGGGCTGGCGATACTCTTCGTTGGTGAGGAGCTGCTTGGCGGCGATCATGGCGGGCACACCGGTGGTGTAGCTGACGCCCTGGCTGTTCGTTTCCTTGTAGCAGTCTTCGTGGTCCTTGATGTTGTAAACGTAGTAGCGTTTGAACTCGCCATCCTTGCCCGTGCCTTCGATCCAGTTGCCAATGCAGGTCTTGCCTTTGGTGTCTGCACCCAGGGTGCCAGGCTCAGGCAGCAGGGTTTTGAGGAACTCGATGGGGATGATCGGCACGCCTTTGTGCATCACGGGATCAATGCGGGTCATGCCCACGTTCACTAGCACTTCCATGTGCTTGATGTAGGCG
>DMMK01000695.1 GCA_003453085.1 Verrucomicrobiales bacterium | reverse complement strand
CGGCGGGGACGAGGGCGAGCACCACGGCCCCGAAAAGATCCATGCGCTTGCCTTCGGCAGCAAGGACGCCTGAAATGGCACAGACAGCACAGGCGGAATACTCGATCCAGGGTGGCATCGGCGCATTCTGAATGGTTTTGGACAAAAATCGAAGACCAACTGAGGCCGATTCTGAACAGGACCTTCATCCAGACGTGCCCCGCTGCATGCTTTCAGGGTCGAAGCAAGCCCGCAATCAGGCTAAAAACGAGGGGGAAGGGGCCCTTTTGAGGTCCCAAAAGCATGAGCTTGTGAAATTTTTCACAAATTCGGGTTGCCCGCCGTAAAGCCTTCCTGATAATGCACATGCCCCCATGGCAGCACTTCTCGCCAGCTTCGACTTTGCCTTCCTCATCACTTCGGTGGTGAAGATCGTTTTCCTGACCTTTTTGGTCATCTTGCCCATGGTCGCTTACTCCGTGTATGCGGAGAGGCGATTTTCGGCCATCATTCAGGACCGTGTCGGCCCGAACCGAACCGGGATTCCCCTGACTTTGTTTGGTTTCAAGAAAGATATCCAGATTTTCGGCATCGGCGGTCTGGTGCAGCCCATGGCAGATGGCCTGAAGTTCCTTCTGAAGGAAGATTTTACACCCAAGTCGGTCAATACCTTCTATTACTGGCTGGCCCCGGCGCTGACGATGGTCCCTGCGTTGATGACCTGCGCCGTGCTGCCCTTTGGCAGCGAATTGGACCTCTCTTTCCTGAATCCCCTGATTGAAAAGCTGGGTGGCACAGGATTCACCGCCCCGGTGAAATCAGTGATTGCCGACCTCAATGTCGGTCCTCTGTTCACCTTCGCCATCGCTTCCCTGGGAGTTTACGGCATCGTTTTGGCAGGTTGGTCGTCCAATTCGAAGTATCCCTTCCTCGGTGGGGTGCGCGCCTCGGCGCAGATGATCTCCTATGAGCTGTCTCTGGGCCTCTCTATCATTCCGGTGCTGATGGTTTTCGGTGAGTTGAACCTTTCCAAGATGTCCGCTTTCCAGGATGCCAACGGGTGGCTGCTGCTGCCTTTCTGGGGCGAAGGGCTGACGCTCGAGCGCTGGGTGCTGCTGGTGCCGATGGTGATTTCTTTCTGCATCTTTACGGTGGCGATGTTCGCCGAGACCAACCGTCTGCCCTTTGACCTTGCCGAGTGCGAAACGGAACTCGTGGCCGGTTACCACACCGAATACAGCTCCATGAAGTTCGCCCTGTTCTTCCTGGGTGAATATGCGGCCATGATCATTGGTTCGGGTTTGGCGGTGACGCTGTTCCTGGGCGGATGGAGCATTCCTTTCTGGCCTTTCTTTGAATACATCGGGCAGAAGATCGGGATGGACACGGTCTTTGGCTGGTTTGGCAGCAGTTTCCAGCTTCATTACGCCGCTGGTTCCACCCCCATCTGGCTGGGCCTTCTGCACATCGCCACCTTCTTCCTGAAGGTCATCGTCTTCATCCTTTTCTTCATCCTCATTCGCTGGTCGCTTCCGCGGTTCCGTTTTGACCAGCTCATGAAATTGGGCTGGCTGTTCATGTTCGAACTGGCCCTGGCCAATGTCATCCTGACTGCCGTGATCATGGCCTGCTTTGTGAAGTAATTTTCCCCTCCGATGGCAACAATTATCGTCCAACGCCCCAAGCTCGCCTGGCATGAGAGGTGGTTTATTTCCACTCTCGTCAAGGGTCTGAAAATTACGCTGGGACACGCCCTCAAAACCTTCCGCGAAATCGTCGGCGGCAAGGAGAAGGTGACCATGGAATATCCCGAGCAGAAATGGGATGCCAGCCTGCCTTCCTATTACCGGGGTGCGCCTGCCCTAGTGACCGATGAGCAGGATCGCGAGCGTTGTGTGAGCTGCCAGCTCTGCGAATTCATCTGCCCTCCCAAGGCCATCCGCATCACTCCAGGGGAAATCCCGAGCGATGATCCGTGGGCAAAGGTGGAGAAGCGCCCGAAGGAATTCGATATCGACATGACCCGCTGCATCTATTGCGGCATGTGCGAAGAAGTCTGTCCCGAGCAGGCCATCTACCTCCGCAAAGATTACGCCATCACGGGCGAGTCACGCGCTGAGCTGATGCACGATAAAAAGAAGCTCTATGAGATCGGCGGCAAGCGCATCGGGCTGGTCAACAAGTGGAATGAACTGAAGTAGAGCCATGCCGTCCATTTTCTTCTATCTCTTCAGCGCCATGACCTTGGGCTTCGGCCTACTGGTGGTGACTGCGCGGAATCCGGTCACTAGCGCGCTGTCATTGGCCGCTAGTTTTGTCGGCCTGGCCGCCCTTTTCCTGGGGCTGGACGCCTACTTTATCGGCACGATCCAGATCCTGGTTTATGCAGGTGCCGTAATGGTGCTGTTCCTGTTCATCATCATGCTTTTGGACATCAAGGCTGAGGAAGGCAAGAAGCCGAATCTGCCGGCGGTCATTGGCGGCATCACGCTGGCGGTGATCCTGGCCCTTCAGATCACCACGGTCTGCAGCAGCTTTAACAACGGGGCCGTCAAAATTAAGGATGCCCCTCTGGCCCTTCAGCAGGCGGGTGAAACGGCCAAGCTGCCGACCATTGCCAACGATCTCAAGGCTGGTGTGCTTCCGGATACGAAGCTCATGGGTCTGACGCTTTTCCAGAAATACGGCTTTCACCTCCAGGTGGTCGGCCTGCTGCTCCTCGTGGGCACAGTCGGCGTGGTGGTGCTGAGCAAGCGTGAGAAAGGAGTCAAGGACGCCTGATGGTCACACTCAATCATTACCTTATCGTCAGCGGCATGCTGTTCGCCCTCGGTCTTGCCGGGGTCATCGCACGGCGCAATATCATCATCATCTACATGTGCCTGGAGATGATGCTGAGCGCTGCCAACCTGACGCTCGTGGCCTTTTCCCGCTTTCGGGTGACGGATGGCCTGCCAGATTACGCCGCCCAGTCGCTGGTGTTCTTCACCATTACGGTGGCCGCTGCCGAAGTGGCTGTCGGTCTTGCCATCATCGTTGCGCTCTACCGTGCGAAGCAGAGCGTCGAAACTGAATCCGTCACCAAGCTGCAAGGCTAAGCGCAACCGAGAATCTCCCGCTCCATGCCCGCCCAGGACGCCGCCCCCACACTCCCTTCATTGCTGCTGCTGCTGCCGTTTTTTACGGCACTGACCATCTTGCTTGGACACAAACTGCTGAAAAACGTCAGTGTGTTCCTTTCCGTGGCCTCCGCCACGATCTGCTTTGTGATCAGCGTGCTGCTTCTGCATTCCCAGGATTCCAATCCGGTCCTTCTGCCGTTCATCAGCGTCGGCAATTTCAAGATCGCCATTGATGCCCTGATTGATCAGCAAAGCCGTGGCATGATGCTCATCGTCACCTCCATCGGCCTGCTGGTGCATATTTTCTCCTTGGGCTACATGAAGGAAGATGCGGGCAAGGTTCGCTTCTTCGGGGCTCTGTCCTTGTTCATGTTTTCGATGACGGGCATCGTGCTCGCCGGAAACTTGGTGATGATGTTCATCTTCTGGGAGCTTGTCGGTCTCAGTTCCTACCTGCTGATTGGCCACTGGTTTGAGAAAGCCTCTGCGGCGGATGCCTCCAAAAAAGCCTTCCTCACCAATCGTATCGGCGACTTTGGTTTCATGATCGGCATTCTGATGCTGTTCGCGGCCAACCATGGCAATGTGGATTTTGCGGGTGCAGATGGTCTCCGCGAGAGTTTCGCCAGTGGCACGCTGCATCACCTCGCCGCCTCCCAGCCTGCCTTCATGATGGCGGCCGCTCTCTGCCTGTTCATGGGCGCTGTGGGTAAGTCGGCCCAGGTGCCTTTGCATGTCTGGCTGCCGGATGCCATGGAAGGCCCGACTCCGGTTTCGGCCCTTATTCACGCGGCGACGATGGTGGCCGCCGGCGTGTTCATGCTGGTGCGCTGCGCTTTTGTGATCGAGGCCTCGCCTGATGCCGCCCAGGTCATTGCCTGGATCGGTGGCATCACTGCTATTATTGCCGCCCTGATGGCCACTCAGCAGAATGATATCAAGCGTGTGCTGGCTTATTCCACCCTGTCCCAGCTCGGTTACATGGTCATGGCTGTCGGTCTTCTGGCCATGCAGGTGGGCGGGCACAATCACGAGGCAGGCCCTGGCCACCCGGCGATGTTCCATCTTTACACGCATGCCTTCTTTAAGGCCATGCTGTTCCTGGGTTCGGGTGCCATCATCTATGCCTGCCACCACGAGCAGGACATGTGGAAGATGGGCGGCCTGATGAAGCACATGCCAGTGACCTTTGTGACCTTCGCCATCGGTACGGCCTCCCTCATGGGGGTCCCTTGGATTACCAGCGGTTTCTGGAGCAAGGAGGCCATTCTCGGCGTCGCTTTTGAAGTGGAAGGTGGGAGACCTCTGTTTTGGATCGGTGTTGTTACCGCCATGCTGACGGCCTTCTACATGACCCGCATGTTTGTCGTGACTTTCTTTGGCAAACCCCGGACAGACTCCGCGCATCATGCCGTGGAAGCGCCAGTGATCATGGTTTTGCCCCTGATCATTCTCGCCTTGCTGACCCTTGCTTCTGTGCCACTCGCCGACCTCCTTCAGGCCATGAAGCCAACCCATGCCGAAGATCATCCGACGGTGGTCATTGCTTCCATTGTGGCTCTCCTCATTGGTTTGGGTGGTGGGTTCTTCCTTTACAAGGGCAAAGACAAAGACCCGCTGAACATCAAGCTTTTCGCCAACAAGTTTTATGTGGACGAGGTCTATGCGGTCATCGTCAAAGTGTTTCAGGATGCGGTGGCGTGGATCGTGGCGGGGCTTGAGCGTCTGATTGTGGATGGCATCATGGCTCGCCTGCCAGCTTACCTCGCCGCGCGTGTCGGTTCTGCCGCGCGGATTCTTCAGGGTGGCCACTTGCAGGGTTATACCTTCCTGCTGGGTCTCGGCGTCCTGCTTGTTGTTTATGTCGTCGTGTTTGTCCTGCCCTCTGTGGGCCATTGATGGAGGAATGGAATGAGCGTTCTCGAAATCGTCATCCTGCTACCAATTGTCGCCGCCCTAGCCATCTGGCTCGGGGCACCGGCCCGTGCCACCTCGGTGGGCTCGGCCATCCTTAACCTGCTCATTGTCCTGGGACTTCTTTTCCAGTTCAAGTCGGCCTCGGCGGGAGGTGCGGGCATGGCCTTCGAAAGCGCCCGTGTGGTTCTGGACAATCCAGCCATCTCCTTCGGAGTGGGCGCGGACGGCGTTTCTCTGATTCTCGCCTTGCTGACCGTGCTCGTCACGTTTGCGGCTGTCTGGCAGATTGCTTCGGACAAGCCCGCCATTTATCACATTGCCTCTCTGCTCATCGCCGGAGGTGGTCTGGGGGCTTTCCTTTCCACGGATGTCTTTTTTATCTACGCTTTTCATGAACTGGCGCTGATCCCGACCTTCCTCATGATTGGCCTTTATGGCCATGGTGAAGACTCCCATCGCAAAGCGGTGGCCTGGAAGACAACGATCTATCTTGGAGCTGGCAGCCTTGTCCTTCTGGCTGGCCTTGCCTGGCTGGTGCTGGAATACAGCGGCGGTCAGAAACTGACGTTCGATCTGAATGCGCTTCGTGCTCAGGCGGCCTCGACGCCCTTGCCTGTGGAAAAGCAGGGTCTCATCTTCTTCGTGCTGCTTCTGGGTTTTGGCACGCTGGTCAGCCTTTTCCCTCTGCATAGCTGGGCGGCACCCGCCTATGCCACCGCTCCTACGCCTGTCGCCATGCTGCATGCGGGTGTGCTCAAGAAATTTGGTCTGTATGGTCTGATCCGCATTGCACTGCCGCTGCTGCCACAAGGCGCGCAGGTCGAGTGGGTGCAGCAGGCGTTGCTTTTTATGCTGCTGGGTAACATTCTGGTCATTGGTTTCGTCACCATCGCCCAGCGTTCCCTGGATCAGGTGCTGGGCAATTCTTCAGTGATGCACATGGGCTACATCTTCCTCGGCATTGCTGCTGGGACGGAGATCGCCCTGCAAGGTGCCGTGCTGCTCATGTTTGCTCACGGCATTTCGATTGCCCTGCTCTTTGCTCTCGCAGGCCGTATGAGGAATCAACTCGGCACGCTGGAGCTTTCCAAGCTGGGCGGGCTTGCCTCCCACGCTCCGATCTTCACGCTGTTGTTTGCCTTTGGGGCCTTTGCTTCCCTGGGGCTTCCAGGTCTGGCGAACTTCGCCGGTGAAGTGATGGTGTTCCTGGGTGCTTTCGGCAGCAATGGCGGCCATGCTCTTGGGCCCATGCAGTGGACGGTCATCCTGGCTCTGTGGGGCGTGGTGATGTCGGCCGTTTACATGCTGCGCGCCTTCCGCGATATTTTCCAAGGTTCTGCCAATGCGGGCCTGTTCATGAATGACCCGGCCTTCAGCCAGCGCATTCCTTTGATTCTGCTCGCCGCAGCCCTGTTGATTGTCGGTTGCTGCCCCTGGCTTCTGCTGGACCTGCTGAAGTCGCTGTCTGCGGCCAAGGTGGCTGTGATGTAGAAACTGATTTTTTTCCGATCCATGTCTGTTTTCTCCGTCGAAATCTTCCTGGTTGTTTTTGGTCTGGCGCTGCTGTGCCTTGAGGCCTTTGTCCCCACGCTTACTCGTCGCACGCTGGCGGGCATCAGCATTGGCGGCGTGGCCTTGGCCTTTGTGCTGTTTCTGTTTGCTTCGAAATCTGCGGCAGATCTTCCTGCCTTTGTGCAGCCTTACCATCAGCTCGATACGCTGGCGGTCTTTTACAAAGGCTTTGCGCTGGTCATCACCTTGCTGGTGCTTTGGCTGACGGTGGAAAGCTCGGCCTACCTCACGAAGTTCACCCCTGGCGGTAACTTCAGCGAACTCTTCAGCCTGCCCATCCTGGTGTGTGTCGGCATGATGTGGATGGCTTCGGCCAAGGACCTGATCACGGTCTTTGTGTCGCTGGAACTGGTGACGGTGTCTTTCTACGTGCTGGTGGCCTTTGCCCGCAAAAGCAATCTGGCGCTGGAGGCCGGTGTGAAGTACCTCATCCTGGGGGCGCTCAGCACGGGTGTTCTAGTTTATGG
>DMMK01000470.1 GCA_003453085.1 Verrucomicrobiales bacterium | reverse complement strand
CCACAGCGAAAGAAGATCATGGATCTGGCGCGTGAATCCATCGAGGTGCTGACGCGGCCATTCCGCGCGGGCCGTTTTGATTTTGCCGATCCGGGCTTCATGCAAACGCTGTATGCCATGGGCGAGGCGAGTCGCCAGGACCGGGAACTGCGGTCTCTCCGTGGGGCGCGTGGGCGGGCGGAGTCTGTGTATGTGAACCGGGCTTTCTTTGGCCTGTTCAGCCTACTGCATCGGCTGGGGGCGGTGGTGAATACGCAGTAGAAGTTTACTTCAACTTTGCCAGGGCTTCTTCGGCCAGTCGGCGGGCTTTGGGCTGGTTAAGTTTTGGGCTGCAGGCGGAGGTGAAGTCCGCTCGTGCTTTTTCTAAATTGCCGAGCGCAGCATGGGCGCGGCCACGGTTGTAGAGGATGTAAGCATCTGCGGGATCCAGGGCCTGGGCGGTATCAAAGGCGGCGATGGCTTCTGAAGCGTGGCTGAGGAGAAGGAGGGCGTCGCCATGGCGGTTGTGCGCCTTGGCCTGGAAGGGCTGGTAGCTTTCGTGGGTGGAGGGCAGACACACAGGCAGTACGCGCAACACCTGCTGGCAGTTCGTGGCTGCAGCTTCGACTTTAGCGCTTCCCGTGGTGGCGTCCTTGAGATTTTCTTTGGCCTGCTCCAGCAGGAGGCCCAGAGGTTCGGCGGCATAGGCTCCGGGGCCTTGGGCTTCAGCCACGGAGAGGAGGGCGTCGGCACATTCTTCGGCCATGCCTGCCTTGGCCAGATTCAGGATCTGGGTCTGGCTGGGGATGACGGGTACCGTATTTGGCATAGCGGGGGCAGGGGCTGCGGCTGCGGAAGCCCCGGCGATGTAGATGTCATCTCCGACCAGACGGGAGTATTCAGCCGGGATCTGGCCTCCTTGGGAGCGTTCGAGCACGCCTGCGCGGGTGCGTTTGAAGACTTGCTCAATGGTTAGGCCGGGTGTGCTGAGGTGCTTCAGCCATTCCTCGGTGTAGAGGCCATGGGTGCCATCGCCATCCAGGGCCGTTTGACCGGCATCGGTGGCAAAGGCAATGAGAGAACCGGCAGGAGGTTTCATTTCATTCAGTCCCCCCGGAGCGGCGGCATCGCGGGTGCGCCCGGTTCGGCTGAGGGCGGTGGTGCGGCAGGCATCCAGGATAACGAGATTGCAGCGCGCGCCAGCGGTGCTCATGTCCGCCACGGCCTGCTCCACATTGAACAGGCGGGTTTCAGCCAGCAGACGCAGGGTGATGTCATCCGCCCCTTCAGGGGTGTAGCCGGACTTTAACGGGATGAGGTAATTGGAACCTGCCACGGCGATGCCATGGCCGGCAAAGTAAAACAGGGCCACTTCAGCCCCGGCTAGGGTGCTGCGAAATTCGAGCACCGCTTTGAGCAATTGGTCGCGGGTGACATTGTGTTTTTCAATGACCGCAAAACCGAGTCCACGAAGGGTTTTGGCCACGGCCTTCGCGTCGTTCGTGGTGTTGCGCAGGGGGCCGACCAGCGGTTCGTAGCGGGCATTGCCGATGACCAGGGCGGTGCGGGTATTGGCCTCGATGGCCGCCTGCAAATTCAGAGATAACAGGCATAGGCCCAAAAAAAGGTGGATGCAGAGATTCATGCAGGGGGCGGGCATGGCTGCCATTGCAAGCCAGAGTCGGGCACAGTATGAGACAGGCACGCACGGCGGCAAGCCCCAACGTTTTTCCATTCCATGCATCCCGCTTCTGTTCTGCTCTCTTTGTGTGTTCTGACTCTGGTTTCTTGCCAAACGGCGGTCCCTCAATCAGCGGCTCCGGCCTTGGTGCCGGGAGATGCGAATGCGCCCTCCCAGATCACGCCGACGGAGGCTCTGGCGATTGCGGAGCGTTACAGCACTCATCCTTGGCGGCCGTTTGCCCGAAATATTTTGCATGGAGAAGATGGTGCGGGCGTGGTGGTGAACACTCCTGATATTAGCCTGAACGATCCGCCGGAGAGACCCGGCTGGTGGCTGCCGGGAGAGGTGAACCGGGGCATTCCATACAAGTGGGGTGGCTTTGATGAGCCTGCGGCCTTTGACCGTGCCATTGCTGAGGGGGCTGCAGGTGGAGATGTCTCCTCGCCAGCCAAACGTCGGGCCGACAATGCGGCTGTCAGCGCAGCGGCGGCGGGGGTGGATTGCTCCGGGTTTGTCTCCCGCTGCTTGAAACTGCCGACGGTGCATGACACTTCGCAGTTGCCCTCGGTCTGCTACCCGCTGGAGGAAGCGAATCTGCGTCCTGGAGATCTGCTGAACATCCCCAAAAAACATGTGGTGCTCTGTGCGGGATGGGCCCGACCTGACAAGAGCTGGATCTACTACTATGAGACGGGCGGAAGTCCGGACTACTGGAAACCCGGGCTCAAGGAGGCGCCTCTGGCGGCCATGCTGTCCCTGGGATACCAGCCTCTGCGTTATCGTGGCATGGCCTATGAGCCGACCACTTCGGGCAAGGAGGTGCTGACGCGATCCATCCGCACGCGGGTGGCGACGGTGACAGAACCGACGGTGGGTGAACCCTGAGATGGAGCGCAGGCTTGCGAGGGGTGGGGCTGCTCG
Source organism: Verrucomicrobiales bacterium (assembly GCA_003453085.1). GTDB lineage: Bacteria > Verrucomicrobiota > Verrucomicrobiia > Verrucomicrobiales > Verrucomicrobiaceae > Prosthecobacter. Next base: position 950 of record DMMK01000470.1, on the reverse strand, counting down.
GCATGATGCGCGGCATCTATGACTTCTGCCATTATCGTTGCCGCCGGTAGCAGCCGCCGGATGGGGTTTAACAAGCTGCTGGCCCCGCTAGCGGGCGTGCCGGTGTTGCATCGTACGTTAGGCCAGTTTCAGGACTGTGCGGAGGTGGGGGAGATCCTTGTCGTTGCCGGGGATGAAGTGCGGGCCGTCGTGGAAACGTGGCGGGCAGACTTTCCCAAGCTGGTGGCCATTCTCCCAGGGGGGGCGGAGCGGCACCTTTCAGTCTGGGCGGGCTTGCAGGCCTGTGCGGCGGACAGTGATGTGGTGGCGGTGTATGATGGGGCGCGGCCTTTGATTCAACCGGAGCAAATCACCCGCTGCATAGAGGCGGCGCGCAGTCTGGCCGCCGTGGCCTGTGCACGACCGATGACAGAGACTATCAAACGGGTGGATGCGGTGGGCCGCATCACCGAATCTCTAGACCGCACGGGCGTGTGGGTGATGGAGACGCCGCAGGTGTTTCAGCGTGATCTGCTGGTGCGGGCTTATGAAGCGGTGATCCGTGATGTTGCGCTGGTGACGGATGAAGTTTCCGCCGTCCAGCATGTGGGTGAGGTGGTCTCCGTGGTGGAAAACACCTCGCCCAATCCCAAGATCACCTTTCCGGCAGACTTGACCCTGGCGGAAAGGTTTCTCTAGGGCGCGGTCAGATCTCGGTGCCGGGGCGGTACTGGCGTTTTACCAAGGCATTGGCTGCCTCGCTATTGGTGATTTTGAGGGCAGGGGCATCCCACTTGAGGTCTTCATTGGGGAAGGCACTGGCGAGGCAACCCAGTAGCACCGCCTCGGTCAGCGGGCCGGCGTAGTCAAAGTTGGCCGAGGGTCTCTGACTGCCGCCTTTGAGGCAGCAGTCGATGAAATCGGCCCAGTGGTCACGAGGCTCCAGTTTTGGGTATTTGAAGCCGGTGAAC
>DMMK01000323.1 GCA_003453085.1 Verrucomicrobiales bacterium | reverse complement strand
GGCAGGCACCGCAGGCGGTAGCTCGACAGGCACATACTGCCAGGTCCAATCGCCCTGGTACTGAGTTTTGCTCAGAATGGCCGCCGGATTGTCCCCAGGTCCAGGATTCACCTGCCCCTCATCATCCACACCGTCCATGCCCACGCACCACATACGGTAGCGGCCTGAATCGGCCTGACGATAGCGCAGGGGCAACTGGTCCACAGGATCCAGCGGCACGGAAGCCAGGAATTGCGGCACCAATTCCTCCAATCGTTCAGGATACCGCCCCTGTTTAATGAAGTAGCGCTCCAGGGCACAAGCGACAATGGCCTGCCTGCGCTGGGCCTCTACATGAATCACTTTCTGGACGATCAAGGAAACCGAGTGAAGAATGATTCTCGCGATGAAATTTTGAGAAGAAAAATCAGCCGTACTGCGACTGGTAAGAGCAGAACTCAGGGAACCATTTTCTTTGAAGGCAGCCGATGCCCCCTTTGTTTTCAACGGGCCGACAATATGCGCCATCCCAACCTCCACCAATGCCACTTTGTTTTCGGTGAAAAAACTATCTGGGATAGCCTTACCAACCAGAGGTCGAAGCCCACCGGCTTTGGATTCTTGTCCCATCAGAGCAAACAGTGCCATTCCAGTCTCATCGTTGGCAAGTGCATCCAAGGAACTAAGCCCAACAATCAATTCACCCCTTAGAGCTAAAAGACAATTTGCCTCATAGTCCTGGGAGATGAGTTGCGATTGCAAATGGGCCAGCGCGTCATTCGAAAGAGCGCGAACCCGCAGGAGGTTCCACACAATTTCGAAACTTGGCCGACAAGCATTCAGTGCAGTTAGGTGCCCCAGGAGCAAGGGTTCACGAGAGAATGTCTGGATCAACAAAGTGATTGCTCGAAAATCATCGAGGGCATCCGCCGAATCACCTGTTTCTACGGAAGCTATTCCATGCAAAGCCAGAGCCCGGCACGCCATGTTCACCGCCAAGTAATGGGCCAGAGGAAGCTTCATCAAATGTTTGGGCAAAGTCTGATCCCGCAAAGCTGGCACCCATTCAGCATTCTGAAAACGGCGGGAAGATTCGGCGAGAACTTTGAGCAGTGGCCTCTTGGTCTCCAAAGTGCGCTTGAAGACCTCCGCTTCTTTCCCGGCGGGTGGGAGGTCGGTGATGTAGCTGGTAGATTTCAGTTCGGCCATGATGCGCGGCCAATCCGGAGACCTTCCTAGCAAAGACTCCTTGTACATATCATAAGTGATCTTTTCCAGACCGCTCACCAGATCCAGCAAGTCCTGGCGCTTGGCTGCCGAGGCTCCTTTTTTATCATCGCCATTCTCGACGATGTTGATGCCGCGCAGTTCGGGGATGGCGGCATAGTTTTCCGCCTCGGGCAGGCGGGGTGGCATGAGGTCTGTTAGCCTGAGTGTCTCCCCTTCTCGTTTGACCATCGCCTGCACAGCCGCCCAGCGCTTCTCCGCTTTCCAATCCAGATAGACATAAACCGAGGAAACGAGGATGAAAACGATCATGCCCGTCCAGGCCGCATAGCGGAAGAAACGGCCACAGGCTCGGCGGAAGGGACTCGAGTTCATTCTCGAATCCTCTCGCATGGATGCGGCCCCTTTGTCGAGACGGTTTTCCTACCCGCACGCTCTTCAGCCATCCGTCTCGCCAGCAGCCTGTTCCCAGGCTTCCAGTTCGCGCAGGCGGGAGGCCGCAACATCGCGGACTTTCTTCACCGCATACTTGCCCAGCGGCAGCCGCAGTGGTGCCTGTCCATCCTGGACCATTTTCACGATGAGGGCGGCGGCGCGTTCGGGATCGCCGGGCTGCTTGCCATCCACTTTCTCTAAATAGGCAGCGAACTTGCCACTGCTGCCCGCATAGGTGTCCGTGGCGGAGGTCTGAACCATACCTTTGCCGATGAAGCGGGTGCGGAAAGGGCCGGGCTGCACCAGAGTGACCTTGATGCCATGGGCCGCCACCTCCAACCGCAGGCTTTCGCTCAGTGATTCGAGGGCCGCTTTGGCCGCGCCATAGATGCCAAAACCGGCATAGTTGGAAATGGCCGCCGCCGCGCTGATATTGATAATGTGTCCCTGCTTTTGCTGACGCAGGATGGGCAGGGCAGCGCGAATGACATTGAGAGCGCCGAAGAAATTCGTTTCAAAGTTTAACCGAATCTGCTCCTCGCTGCATTCCTCCACCGCGCCCAGCAGCCCGTAGCCTGCATTGTTCACCACCACATCCAGCCGTCCCCAAACCGCCTGCGCGGCGGCCACCTGTTGGCTGACTTGCGCGGCATCCGTAACATCCAGCGGCAAAATGTGGCAGCGGCCTGCGCCGATGTGTTCCAGCATTTCCAGATCCGCGACCTGACGGGCGGTGGCGATGACGTGATCTCCCGCCAGCAGTGCCGCCTCGGCCAAGGCATGACCGAAACCGGAGGAGCAACCTGTGATGAACCAGACGCGTGGCGAGGTGGACATAAGTGGTGGGGATTACGCCAGACTCGTGCGGATGGACTGCGCCTGTTCCACAATGGCCTCTTTATCCGCATCGGTGAGGCGGGCCAGGTTGCGCACCTGCATGGACATGCGCTGATTCATCTTCAGCCGAGGCTCGTGACGGAGGAGAAACTCCCAGTAGAGCGTGGTGAAGGGGCAGGCTTTGGGCCCGGTGGACTGGGCCGGATCGTAACGGCAGCCCGCGCAGTAATTGGACATTCGCTGGATGTATTTGCCGGAGGCGATATACGGCTTGCTGGCCATGATGCCGCCATCGCCATGCTGGGACATGCCCAGGGTATTTGGCAGTTCCACCCACTCCACCGCATCCACATACACCGCCAGGTACCATTCGTGGACCTCCTGTGGCCGCACACCTAACAACAAGGAGAACAAACCCGTGACCATCAACCGCTGGATGTGATGGGCATAACCATAGCGGAGGGTCTGGCCGATGGCATCGCGCAGGCAGTTCATGTCCGTCTCCCCCGTCCAGTAAAACTTCGGCAGCGGCTGCTGCGCCTGGAGTTCATTCATCTCCCCATATCCCGGCATGAAACGCCAGTAAATGGCCCGCACATATTCGCGCCAGCCGAGGATCTGGCGGATGAATCCCTCCACCGCCGCCAGGGGCGCGCGGCCTGTGTGATAGGCCTTTTCCGCCGCTGCGATGACCTGCCGAGGATCCAGCAATTTCAGATTCATGACCGCACTGAGACGACTGTGAAAGAGCCAGGGCTCCTGGGTCCACATGGCATCCTGGTAATCGCCAAAATCCGCCAACCGATGGGCAATAAAATCCTCCAGGGCGATCTGCGCCTCCGCCGCCGTGACGGGCCAGTCAAAGTCGGCGAGGCTACCGGGATGCTCAGGGAAAGTGGCCTCCACGATTTGGATCACTTCCTGGGTGATGGCATCCGGCGGAAACTGACGCGGGGCCGAGTGCAAAGGCGGGCCTGCTTTGGCAAAACTCTTGCGGTTCTCACTGTCGTAATTCCACTCGCCCCCGACGGGTTTGGCACCCTCCATGAGGATGCCGTGACGGGTGCGCATCTCTCGATAAAAGAACTCCATGCGCAGGCCTTTGCGCCCTTTGGCATGCTTTTCAAAATCCGCATGGGTAGCCATGAAATGGCGGTCTTCACGCTCGTCCATTTCCACCTTCAAGCGCTTAGCCGCCTGGCGAAAATCTTCGCGCACCTGCCACTCGCCCGGCTCCACCAGGATGAGCTTTTTCGGCTTCAGCCGTTTCACCGCCGCTTCCAGCTCCACGATGAAGTCGCCCTGATTCTGTGGATCCTCCAGGCGGCGATATTCCACAGGCAGCCCCGCCTTTTTCAGATCCTCGGCAAAGTGCCGCATGGCCGCGAGAAAGGTGACAATGCGCGCCTTGTGCACCCACACCTTGGTGGATTCCCTTGCCACCTCCGCCATCCATACTCGGTCCTGCTGCGGATCGAAACCATCCAGGGCGGAAGATTTGAGATCGAGCTGATCTCCCAGGATGATGACAAGGTGGCGCATGGCTTTCTCTACGCCTGCCAACCAAAAGCGGGGCGAATCTCGGCAGGAAATTGTATTCCCCTGCCCCAGGCCTCTCGGCTAGGTTCGCTGCGTCTATGAAACCTGAAGCCAGCATTCTCCCGAAGCTGTGGACCATCCCCGACTCCATCCGCAACCGCCTGGGCCGCGAGCCGGGCCCGCAACGCGCCATGCTGGAGGAGGGACATTTGCTCATCATCCTGCACCAGCTCCCACAGCCCGATGAGCACCAGCGCAAACCGGCGCTGTTTTGGCGCAGCCCGGAAGGCGAGTGGAAGACCAACCTGCATGGCACTGGTCTAGGCGCATTGAACGATCACATGCGGACCTACGACCACAAGCTGACCGAGCTGGAGGACGCTGAAAATCTGGCGAGCACCGCGACGGAATATCATACGGTGCTGGAGAAACTGGCCCCCGTGCTGCGTTCTTCACGCGGCCTGCATCGCACCATGCAGCAGGCACGCGAGCTGGTGAAGGGTGAACGAGAGCTGATCAACTTCCGAGATCAAGCGGCGGCCATCGAGCGGAACTCCGAGCTCCTCCTTCAAGATGCCCAGTTCGGCCTGAACTTCACCGTCGCCCGCCAGGCCGAGGCCCAAGCGGCCACCGCCCGCCAGATGGCCGCTACCGCGCATCGGCTGAACCTGCTCGCTGCGCTCTTCCTGCCGCTCACGGCCCTGGCCAGCGTCTTCGGCATGGAAATCCACAGCAAGCTACCAGACACGCAGGCCAATTTTTGGCTCATCTGTGTGTGCGGCATCTTGCTGGGATTCGTCGTCATGAGCTTTTTGGGGAAGAAGACTGAGTAGCTTACTCCTGCTTGAGTGTGCGGGGATGTGCACTGCAACCCGGGCAAGCAAACTAGTCTTCTTTCATCGCAACCCAAACTCCTGCGGGCTGACTTCTATCCGCTAGGTCTTCTTCTACGATCAGACTCAGGGCCAAGCGCATCACCGTGTGGAATTTGTACATCAAGTCGCCATCCGCATGCTTCACCACAAACTGATACAATTCATTGAGCGGTGCAGGACTGGATCGGTGAGTGGGCTGTCTCTTATCTACATCTGACTGTGCCGACGGATCC
>DMMK01000134.1 GCA_003453085.1 Verrucomicrobiales bacterium | reverse complement strand
ATCCAGGTGTGGGACATGCGCCATCTGGACCGGCCGGGACGGGTGCTGAATTCATCCACCTTTCCCGTCCATCTGGTCACTCTGGACTACCTGGGCACCCTGGTGGCTGCGGCCCATGTGGTGGAAAGCCAGGACGTCAAAGGCCAGGCCGTCGTCTGGGATCTGAGCAGTGGCAAAACCATCGGCGACCCTTTTGAAACCCGGGACGGCATTTCCTCCCTGGCGATCCATCGCGAACGCGAAATGATCGCCGTCGGCCTGCATTCGGGCACAGTTCACGTGGGCAACTTCCGCACGGAGACGGAGCTGCTGCCACCGCTGGGCCACCCTTCTTCCGTCATGTGCCTGAGCATGAATGCCGATGCCAGCACCCTGACCGTGGGCGACAGCCGAGGCTACCTGCACGCCTGGGATTTGACCAAGGGCCAGCCCCGCACCCCGGCCCAGGCCCACGATGGCGAGATCCTCACCACTGCCCAGGCCCTGGAGCAGGGGCTCGTCACCAGCGTCTCCCGCCACGGCGAGATGCAGGTGTGGAATACGGTGACGGGCGAACGCGTCACCCACCGGCTGCGCCACAGCATCGCCCAGATCAGCGTCACGCCCGATGGCTCCATGCTCATCGTCGCACCCCGGCATGAGCCCAGCGTGCAGGTGTGGAGCACCTACCAGCGGATGACGACCCGGCGCTACCTGGCCGAGGCGCATGAATCCTACCTGGAAACGCCCACGCTGCCGAAGGATGCCCCGCCCGCCGTGCTGGAGGCCCAAACACGCGCCTGGAACCGTGCGGGCACCCACCTCGCCATCGCGGATGGTACCGGGCGTGTCTCCGTGCTGAAAGTGACAGGCGGCTTCCAGCCTGTGGGCCCCTCCTTCACCCACCCCCCGGCCGTCGGTGCCGTGGCCATTTCGGAAGATGGCACGCTGGCCGCCACCTCGGGCCGGGACCAGGAAGTGAGGCTTTGGGATGTGCCCAGCGGCAAGGCCACCGGCATTGCCATCCGCCATGAATCCTTCGTCAATGCCCTGGCCATGAGCAGCGATGGCCGCCACCTCGTCACCGTCACGGATGAGGGCGAAATCCGCGTGTGGGATGCCCGCACAGGCGATGGGCTGACACCCGGCCTGCGCCAGGGCAGTGGGCTTACGGAGGTGCATGTGAGCGCCGACGGCCAGAAGATCGTCTTTCGCATGGAAGGTCAGGGCTGGTTCTCCCTGCCCATGCCACAGGCACCCGAAACACTGCCCGACTGGTTCCTCAATCTCGCGGAGACGCAGGCCCGGCGGCGTCTCTCCGAAGACGGCAAAGCCCAGACCCTGGGGCTGGCCCAGGTACACAATGCCCTGGCCCAAGTGCCCAAAAAGGCAGGTGACAAGGATGCCACCGCCCTGCGCTGGGCACGCTGGCTGATGAGCGACCCCGACATCCGCCCGCTCTCCCCGCAGGAGGACGAACCCTTGGAAGAGTACGTTCAGGAGCTGGCCAAGAAGAAAGACCCCGGCGCCCATGCCGAGGCCCTGCGCTACCGGGTCAAGATGGCCGGAGAGTGAAATCCGCGCGCCCCCCTGCGCTTTGGCATTTTCCTTGGAGAGAAGCGGGCAGCCCCTGGCGTTTCAGCGCCGGTTCCCACCTCACCACCATGATTGCCGCGCTTTCTCTCCGTCTCCTTTTGTGCCTCGGACTTCTGGTCCCAGCGATCTTGCCTGCGGCCGAAAAGGCCCGGCCCAATGTCCTCTTCATCATTGCCGATGACCTGAATACCAGCCTGGGCAGCTACGGCCACCCCTTGGCAAAAACGCCGAATCTCGACAAGCTGGCCGCACGCGGGGTGCGTTTTGAAAAAGCCGCCTGCCAGTTTCCCCTCTGTGGCCCGAGCCGGAACTCGATGCTCACGGGTCTCTACCCCAACACCAACGGCATCCTCACCAATGGCCAGCTTTTCCGCCAGACCATCCCCAGCCACCAGAGCCTCTCCCAGGCCTTCCGCCTCAGCGGCTACTTCGCGGCCCGCATCGGCAAGCTCTACCATTACAACGTCCCTCTCTCCATCGGCACCAATGGCCACGATGACCCGGGATCCTGGGAAATGGAGATCAATCCCACGGGCAGCGACCGCATGGAGGACATGGACCACACCTTCAGCCTCATCCCTGGCAGCTACGGCGGCACGCTGAGCTGGTATGCCTCCCCGAATCCCGATGAAAAGCATACCGATGGCCTCATGGCCCGCGAGGCCGCCTGGGTGCTGGAACGCTGCGCCAAGGACAAGTCGCGGCCGTTTTTCCTGGCCCTCGGTTTCTTCCGCCCCCACACGCCTTACATTGCCCCCAAGACTTGGTTCGAAGGTTACCCGGTGGACAAGATGCCCGTGGTCCAAGGCGTGAAGGAAGACCAGGCCGACCTGCCCAAGCACGCCCTCGGCAGCTACAAAAAGGAGCAGGACAACCTCACCGATGACCTCCGCCGCCAGGCCCTCCAGGCCTACTTGGCCAGCATCAGCTTCATGGATGCCCAGGCGGGTGTCGTGCTGGATACCCTGGACCGCCTGGGCCTGAGTGAAAACACCGTCGTCGTCTTCACCAGCGATCACGGCTACCACCTGGGCGAACACGGCCTCTGGCAGAAACAGAGCCTCTTTGAAGAAAGCGCCCGCGTGCCCCTCATCATGGCAGGCCCGGGTGTGACCCAAGGGGCCGTGGCCCAGGCCCCAGTGGGCCTCATTGACCTCTACCCTACACTGGCCGAACTCTGCGGCGTGAAAGCCCCGGCCAATCTCCAGGGGCAAAGCCTGGTGCCCATGCTCAAAGACCCGAAAGCTGAAGGTCGCGGCTGGGTGATCAGCCAGGTGGTGCGCGGTGGTGGCTTCAAGCGCATGGGGGCCAGCGCCGCCGCCGGGGACAATGGCAAACGTATCTTTGGCTACTCCCTGCGCACGCCGCGCTGGCGCTACACCGAATGGGCGGAGGGCAAGGAAGGCCGGGAGCTTTATGATCACGACACCGACCCCAAAGAGCTGACCAACCTCGCGGAAAAACCCGGCCACGCAGCGACCGTCACTGAGCTTTCCACCCAGCTCGCTGGCATCGTGAAAACCACCTACCCGACCGATGGTGTGACGCCCAAAGTCAAGGAGACTGGCATGTGGGCGCCCAACCTCACCGATCCGTAACCATCCCTTTCAGGAATATGATTGCCAGAGCGGCGGCACCATCGAAGGTGCCGCCGCATTTGCATCATGAGTGAAGAGAAGAAAGACACGGGTTCCCAAGCACGCAGCACGAGCGTCGTTTCCATCGCCATCCTGTGCAGCCGTGTGCTGGGTCTGGTGAGAGACCAGCTCCTGAACGGCCTCTTCGGCTCTGCCTTCACCGGCATCTTCACCGCCGCCTTTCGTACGCCGAACATGCTGCGAGATCTCTTTGCCGAAGGCGCTCTTTCCACCGCCTTTGTCACCACGTTTTCCAAGAAGATCAAGAACGAGGGGGACGAGGCGGCCTGGGTGCTGGGACGCAAGATGCTGTCCCTGGCCATCTGCTTCATGACGATGGTCGCCGTGGCCGGGGTGGTGCTGGCCCCCTGGATCTTCCGCCTGCTGACTCCGGGCCTTTCGGAGGAGGCCAAGGTACTGGGCACCTGGCTGGCCCAGATCATGTACCCCTTCATCGCCATCGTCTCCGTCACCGCCCTGGTGATGGGCATGCTGAATTCGAAGAAGGTCTTCTTCATCCCCGCCGTGGCCTCGGCCTTCTTCAACCTCGGCTGCATCGTTGGCGGTGTGATTCTCGCCTGGCTCATTGACCCAGGCTTCCGCAACGGGGAGATCACCGAAAAGGGTCTCACCGGCTTTGCCTTTGGCACCCTGATCGGCGGCGTGCTGCAGTTGCTGGTGCAGCTACCCTCCCTGCGCCGTGTGGGTTTCCGTTTTGGCCTGGATTTCGGCTGGAAGGACAGTGGTGTGCGCGATGTGCTGCGGCTGATGTGGCCCTCCATGCTGGCGGCCAGCGGCACCCAAATCTCCGTGCTGCTCAACTCCATCTTCGCCTCCTACACCCCGGGCAAAGAATCCTCCCTGGCTTGGCTGGCCAATGCGCAGCGCTTGCAGCAATTGCCGTTAGGCCTCTTCGGAGTGGCCGTGGCCACCGTCACCCTGCCCATGCTCTCCCGCCTGGCGACGGATGGCATGACCCCGGCTTTTCGCGGTGCCCTGGCCAAGGGCCTGCGGCTGGTGCTCTTCCTCACCCTGCCCTGCGCCGTCGGTCTTTCCCTGCTGGCAGAGCCGATCATCTCCGTGCTGTTTGAGCACGGCAAATTCACGGCCAATGATGTGCTGAACACCGCTGGCCCCCTTCAGGCCTACGCCTTTGGCCTGGTGTTTTACTCCGCCATCAAGGTGCTGCAGCCTGCCTTTTACACCATTGATAAGCGATTCATCCCCATGCTGATCAGCATCGGCATCATCGTGCTGAACCTCGTGCTGAACTACACCAGCGTCTTCATCCTGGGCTGGGACCACACCGCCCTCGCCTGGGCCACCGCCGTGGGCCTTGCAGCCAACTTTGCCACGCTCTATCTCTGCATGCGCAAGTTTGCCCACGGTCTGGAAACCCGTTCCCTCAGCCAAACACTGCTGAAGCTAATGGTGGGCACCGGCTGCATGGCCGCCGTGTGCCTGGGGGCCCAAAAGACCCTTCTGGCCGGCTGGGCGACGATGAATTTCATCACCCAGGTCGCCACCCTGGGGGCCACCATCGCCGTAGCCGGCGGAGTGTATTTCCTCATCACGCAACAGCTGCGGGGGGAGGAGGGTGGCGACTTCCTCGGCCTCGGCCCCAAGCGGCTCCGGCC
>DMMK01000272.1 GCA_003453085.1 Verrucomicrobiales bacterium | reverse complement strand
ATGCTGACCTTGGGCAAAACCATCTCCTGCACAGGAGGCGCGGGCATCTCTGCTGCGACCTCAGGCGGCAAGGCAGGCGCAGGGGCGGGCAGCCCCGCGACCAGCACCCCATGCATGAGAAACGGCTCCCCGGTGCGCTGCACGATGACCGGGCCTAACTCCAAACGCAACACGGCTTCCGGCCACAGCAATGAGCCAGCCATCCCGCCCATGAACACCGCCGCCGCAGCCGTGGTCCACCGGGGCAGCACCGCCCACACCGGTGCCGCACGCCGGGTACGGCCACCCTTGCCCCGCTTCGCTTCCCCCAGCGTGGCAGCCAGGATGTCCCGCTCCAACCGGCTCGTCGGCGCGGCCTTGAGGCTGGCCAGGATGCTCTCGCCCAGCCCTGCCGTGATCTTTTTATCCTCCAGCAAAACCTTCAGCGCCGCATCCAACGCGATCTGCTTTTTCAGTTCCGGCGGCACCCCGGCATCCTGGGCCAGCGCGGCCTCGTCTTCCTTGGAAAGGCAGCCCTCCAGCAGCTTGGCGATGTCTTCGTCCCGGTTCATGGCGTGACTCCTTCCATCTGGGTTTCAATGCATTGGCGTAACTGCTGGCGGATGCGCATCAGCACCGTGCGCACTCCCAGGGTGCTGCGGCCCGTGCGCTGGGCGATCTCCTCACTGCTCAGCTCCTGCTCATAGCGCAGCGTCAGCAACTCCCGCTGGCTGAGGCGCAACTTTTCCACGCAGCGGGCCAGATGGTCCGCCTCCTCGCTGGCCGCCGGTGCATCCATTTGGGCCAGCGCCAGCTCCCAGCGCAGGTGCTCGCCATAACGTTCGTGCTTCACCGATTCCCGCGCATGGGCCTTCAGGCGGTCGCGCAACTGATGATGCGCGATGCTGCGCAGCCAGGCCTGCATGGAGCCGTGGGTAAAATCCGCCAGATGCCGGTAGGCAAACACAAAGGCATCATGCGCCACCTCATCAATCAAGTCCGCCACCGGGGCGCGCAAGGCAAGGTAGGTGCGCAAAGGCTGCAGATGACGGCCCAGCAGCACCCGGAAAGCCGCCTCTTGGCCGTCTTCCGCATGTCGGGCGAGCCGTTCATCAGGCTCAGATTCAAAGTCAGGCAGGTTGGCCATACACAGCTCTATGGACGTCAGTCCCCTCGGTGTGGCAGAAAAAAATCCTGCTGTCGAGATTCTCCGTTCTGGAGGCCCAGTCCCGCCCTTACCTTTGCAGCATCATTAGAAGCTGGCGCGCCTCCTGGAAACCGGGCTGAATGGTGAGCGCGCGCTGGGCCGCCGCGATGGCCGCCTGCTTTTGCCCGAGCTGCGCCAGGATGGTGGCGCGGGCGTAGGGGATGCCGGGGTCCGCAGGATCTGCCGCCTCGCCTTTGCGCAAAGCATCCATGGCCTCCGCCGTGCGCCCTAGGCCATTGAGGGCCAGACCTAAATTGTACCAAGCCCGAGCGTACTGCGGCGTCACCCGCACGCACTCTTTCAAGGCAGCGATGGTGGCCTCCATGTCCCCGGTTTCACTCAGGGCCAGGCCTAACTCATAGTGAAACTGCCCCTCATTCGGAGCGAGGCGGATGGCATCACGCAGTTTCTCAATGACCTTGGTCGTGTTGCCCGCAGCGCTGAACAGCATGGCCAGATCATGGTGAAACGGCGGCGAATTCGGGTCCCACTGGATGGCCGTCTCCATGTGCCGGATGGCACGCGGCACCTCCCGCAGCGCGTAGTAAAACTGGCCTAACTGCATTTGCCCGCTCGGCTGGTCGCCATTCAGCCGCAGCATGTGCTGCAAGTCCTGGCCCGCCGGGCTGTCCAGCTTCAGCCCCTCTCTCAGCGTCCACGCGGCCGTCACGCGCACACTGCGCACGGGATCTTCCAGCAGCTTTTCCGTGGTGGCGCGCAGGGCGCTGTCTTGCAGCGCAGGCTCCAGCACACGGGCCGCTGCCTGCCGCACCATCGGGTGCTCATGCGCGGTCTGTTTGGCCACAGCTTGTTGCACTTTGGGTTCGGTCATCCAGCGGTCCAGCAGCAGCGTGGCGCTGGCTTTCCAGTGGGCGGTGTCATCGCTTTCCAGCAGGGCCAGCAGCCCGTCACGCCCTTCGGGATTTCCCTGGCGGGCTTTGGCGATGGTCTGCGCCCGGCTGCGGGTGCGGCGGTTCATCTTGTCGCCATACCATTTCTCCGTGGCAGCCAGGGCCCAGTCCACCGTCTGGTCCGTATGGCATTTGTTGCAGGCATTCGGCACGCCATGCTCCTTGGTCAGCAGCGGATCAGGAATGGTGAACCCATGGTCATGACGCGGATGCCGCTGCATGTAGGTCGTCTGCGGCATGTGGCAGTTGATGCACTGGTTCCCCGCACTGGCGGTCTGGTGAAAGCTGTGCGCCTCTGGCACGATCACGGGTGCATTGGGGTAGCCTCCCGGTGTGTGGCAGCGCACGCAGAGCTGATTCCCCGGCAGGATCGTCTTCATGCTGTGCATGTCATGGCAGTCCATGCAGCGCACGCCCGCATGGTGCATGCGACTGCTGAAGAAACTGGCGAATTCATAGTTCTCATCGCGGATCTGGCCATCTGGGTAATACACATCCGTGTGGTCCGTGATGGTCAGCAGGTAATGGTCCCAAAAGGATTCGCCCGGCACAAAGTCCCCGGTGATCTCCCCGCGCCGTGCGTGGCAGCCCGCGCAATTTTCCGTGTGCTGGTCCCGGCTCCAGGCCACCAGTGTGGGGTCCTTTTCGCCGCCCGGTGTGCCCTTGTACTGACGCTGCCAGTCATCGTGCGCCTTCATCGGCCCGTGGCAGGATTCGCAGCTCACCGTCATCTCCGCCATGCGGGTCTGGTAGCTGTCCGTCTCCAGGTCATAGTTTTTGCGCACACGGGTGTTGTGGCAGCTCGCACACATCTGGTTCCACACCATGCCGCGCCCGGTCCAGTGGCCCCACTCGCCGGGCTTGCGATCTTCATCGCCATAGACATTGAACCAGTCTCCCTTCACCGGATCAAAGCAGGCCTCCATGGAATGCAGGCGGCCATTTTTGCCCTTCACCAAATACTGCCGCAGCGGCGCATGACCGATCACCCGCTCCACCGACCAAGGCTTCGTTTGCCCATCAAACCCGAGGGAGATGATCTGGTACACGCCACCCTCTTTCCGCGCCTCGGAGGTCTGCGTGCCGTGCTTAAAAATCTGCGGCGGCTGAAAGCCTGCGAGGTCCAGCTTGTCATCGGGCAAACGTTCCGCGAGGCCGTGATGAGAGCCCTGCCATTTCTCGAACTCCACTGCATGACACTCCTTGCAGGACTGCGAGCCCGCATACTGGGCGAAGGTGGCCTTTTCATCCGGCATCACAAAGGCCTGCACAGGCTTCTTCGGCTCTGCCATCACCGGCACAGGTGTGTAAGAGGGCTTCTTCGGCCACAGGGCCCAGCCAATGCCGCCCACCACCGCCAGCAGGCCCACCACCACCCACGCCATCCCCGCCGACGATCCTCCCTCGCCAGACGGCGGGGAAGGCGGAGGTGGAGGGGAATCCGGGCGGCGTTTTTTCATTCCGATTCAATACGTGGCAAAGCGGACCTGCGTCAACGTTCCGCAGCCGCCGAACTGTCAACAGAATGAGCCCTTTACGCGCAGCACCCGAGCACCTCTCCTTTTTTGCGCCCCGATGATGGGGAAAGACACCCCTTGTTCCTCGCCCTCCCCTCGGTAAACTCCGCGTCCCTTATGGCACTCAAAGCCACCATCTACAAAGCCAGCCTGGATGTCTCCGACATTGATCGCAATCTTTACAGCGATCACAGCCTCACCATCGCACGTCACCCTTCGGAAACCGATGAGCGGATGATGATCCGCATCTTGGCCTTTGCCCTCAACGCCCCGGCGAACAATGACCAGGGCCTGCTGGAATTTGGCAAGGACATGTGGGAGCCCGATGAACCCTGCCTGGTGCAAAAGGACCTCACCGGCCTGCTCGTTCACATCATCGAAGTCGGCCAGCCGGATGAAAAACGCATCACCCGCCTGTGCAGCCGCGCCGCCAAGGTCACCGTTTACAGCTTCAGCTCCAGCACCCCCACCTGGTGGGCAGGCATCGCTTCCAAACTCACCCGCCTGCGCAATCTCACCGTCTGGCAGATCCCGGCAGAGCAGAGCCAGAAACTCGCCGCGATGACCCAGCGCTCCATGAGCCTGCAGATCACCCTTCAGGACGGGGCCCTGTTCATCGGCGATGGCACCGATTCCCTGGAGATCACCCTCCAGCGCCTCCACGGCCAGGAATAACGGCTTGTTAGGCCGGATTCAGCCGCCACAGGGTAAAGTTCAGCGCCGTGGCAAAGGACACCCAGGCCAGATAGGGGACGAACAGCAACCCAGCGGTCCGGCTCACCTGCCAAAAGTGCAGCAGCGTGAGGCCGATGAAAACCCACAGGGCCAAGATGACGGCAAACGCTGCACCCAACTGGTGCGCACCAAAGAAAACCGGCGTCCACGCAGCATTCAGCGCCAACTGGATGAAGTAGAGACTGAGCGGACGCCTTTGTGCGCCGAAGCCGCCACGCTTCCACACCAGCCAGGCCGCCACCGCCATCAGCGTGTAGAGCAGCGTCCAGGCCGGGCCAAACACCCAGGAGGGCGGGTTCCACGTCGGCTTGCTCAGCGCCGCATACCAGCTCCCCGGCGGTGAAAAGGCCCCAAAAGCAGGTGCACAAAAGGTGATGAGGATGAAGCCCAGAAGCACAAGCCCCTGGCGCAAGGTGGATGAAGATGAGCCCATAACTTCACATCATACGCAGGAAATCGGCCCTGTGGACCTCTCCCAAAAAAAGACCTTCCTTTTTACCCGTCCGAAAGTCACGAAAACATGGAAAGGGCGATCCGAGAACGCGCGGTGACCTCCTTGGGCGTGCCGCCGAACAGACGTTTGAACTCGCGGCTGAATTGTGACGGGCTTTCATAGCCCACGCGGTTGGCCGCCTCCGCTACGGCCATGCCATTGACCATGAAGACCTGCGCCTTGTGCAGGCGGATGGTCTGCAAATAACGCAGCGGCGGGTAGGAAGTCACCGCCTTGAAATGCGCGTGAAAGGTGGAGACGCTCATGCCAGCCTCACGGGCCAGCGAGGCCACGTCCAGCGTCTCGCCAAAGTCCAGGTGGATGCGCCGCATCGCCCGGGCGATCTGGCCAAAGCTGCTCTGCGGCGTGGCCAGCGCACGCAGCGCAGGCCCCTGGCCGCCACAGAGCGCACGATAGGTCATCTCGCGGATGATGTGCGGCCCCAGGATGCGCGCCTCATCCGGGGACTGGAGGCAACGCGCCAGACGCAGGGCCGCATCCCCCAGCTCGGCCGTCAGCGGCATGGCATCAATGGCGTACTCAGGAGAGGCAATGGCCGAAGGCGGCGTGTCCATCTCCAGCAGCAGTTCCGCGATGGTCGTGGGATTCACCCGCACCGCCATGCCCAGCATCGGTTCCTCAGGGGAACCTATGGTCTCACAC
>DMMK01000148.1 GCA_003453085.1 Verrucomicrobiales bacterium | reverse complement strand
GCTCCCCCTCGGTATCCCGATCGAAATCCACCCCGACCTTGAAGCTTTCAGGCATCCAGTCGGCCTCCGCGAGGCATTGCAGATAAATCGCCGCCATGGCAGGCCGGTCAGACTCGGTGGCTTCGCGGAAAAGCAATGAAGCAGACATTCGGGGGAAAGCAGATCCGGCATTGCCGCGTCGGGCCCTGCCACCCATACTGATAATTGCCACGTCCATGACCGCCACCTCTTTTTGCCGCCCTCTCCTGCTCGGAATCGGTCTTCTGACCGCCACCCTCGCCTCAGCGGAGAAACCCGCCGTCCAGGTCATCGCCGATCTGCCTTACAAGAACAGTGAAAAGCTAAGCCAGTACGAAACCGAGCGCTGCAAGCTGGATCTCTACCTGCCAGCGGAGAAAAAGAACTTCCCCACCCTGGTCTGGCTGCATGGCGGGGGCATCACAGGTGGCAGTAAGGACGGTGTCCATCAGGCCGATATCGCCCGGCACTTTGCCAGTGCGGGCATCGCTGTGGCCAGCATCAATTATCGCCTGAGCCCGAAGGCCGAATTCCCGGCCTACATCGAGGATACAGCAGCCGCCTTTGCCTGGGTGAAAAAGCACATCGCCACCCATGGCGGGGATGCCGGGCGTGTCTTCCTTGGTGGACACTCCGCCGGAGCTTACCTGGCCCTGATGGCCGGGCTGGATAACCAATACCTGGCCGCCCAAGGACTGAAATTGAGCGACATCGCAGGACTCGTACCGGTGGCCGGCCAGACACTCACCCACTACACCATCCGCCAGGAGCGGGGCCTGCCGAAAAAACGTCTGATTGCCGATCTCGCGGCCCCCATTTATCACGCCCGCAAGGACGCCCCACCTATGCTCATCCTGTATGCGGACAAGGACATGGCCCTGCGGGCAGAAGAAAACGAACTTCTGGCTGCTGCACTGCGGGATGAAGGCCACCCCAAGGTCACAGTGAAGAAGATCAAAAACCGCGACCATGGCTCCGTGGCCCATAACATGGCCAAGCCCGGCGATGCTGGCTTTCAACAGGTCATCGAGTTCATCCGATCCCTTGATCCTTAGCCTTCCGCACGCTTTTCGGCAGCTACCCGTTCCAGCACCCGCAGGGTTTCACGGACATTGGTTTCCAGATCCAGGGCATGCTCACAGGGCACAGGCCGGGCATCTGGCCGCGCCATCCAAAAACGCACCGCCTTTTCCAGGGCATCCGTGTCCTCTGGGGCGGGCAAAACGTGACCATTCATGCCCTCCGTCAACCACTCCGCCGCGCCATTGAACGCACTGGTAATGACTGGCAGGCCGCTGGCTAGGGCCTCCGGCACCACATTGGAGCTCGGCTCATAGATGGGCAGGAAGGTCAGCAGATCCGCAGCAGCATAGGCATTTTCCACCTGCGGCATCGGTCCGGCGAGGATCACGTTGCGTGGCACAGGCCCTGCCAGCCGACCCTTGCCCACCACCAGCAGCTTCACCTGCGGATCCGTCTTTTCCAGTCTCTGCATCAGGCGTAACAAAAAGTGCAGACCTTTTCTCTCCCAGCCCGACCCAACAAAAAGCATGACAAAATCGCCCTCCGCCAGTCCTAAGCGCTGGCGTGTACCCGCGCGGTCGGCCTGCTGAAACCGGGCTGCATTGATGCCATTTCGCACGAGGTGGATTCGCTCTGCCGGATAACCGAACTCACGCACGATCTCCTTCCGGACCATCTCGGAATTGACAATGACGTGCCTCGTCATGGCGGGGTCCAGGGTGCGCTTTTCCAGCGCCATCATGTTGCTGTGAAAAGCCCCCAGCCCAACAAACGGGCGCCGCCACCAGGAGGCATAATGCCGACGCTGGTCCAGCCACACCTTGTGCACGCCATCCCCGGCACGGTACACATCCTGTGAGACGGTGCGCTCCAGACTGAAAACCACATCATAGGTCACCGGGGCCATCATCTGTGCCACGATTTCTGCGAAACGCACCGGCCGCAGAGCGCGTGGAGCCTGGACCTTCACGCGGTGCAGCGTCACGGCATCGGGCATGCCTTCCCAGTTTTCCGAGTAAAGATGCACCTCATGCCCCGCAGCCGCCAGGGCGGCCACCAGCCGCTGCATGTAAAGCTCCGCCCCTCCAGTGGCGGCAAATTGACGGCGGATGAGCGCAAGCTTCATGGGGCAGCGGCATGCAGCGCATCGGCCAGGCTGATGGGAGCCGTGGGCGGGGAGACCTGGGGTGGCGCAGGCTGGGCCAGGCAGGCCTCGGCCATGGCCTGTAGCACCTCCGGCGACACTGGGTTTTCATGCTCCATCAGCAGCACCCCCTGCGGCACCGGCAGCAGTGTCAGGCAACCCGTGGCTCCATTCAGGGTGATGCTCTGCACCGCTGACGTTCCAGCCCGCAACGCCAGCTCATGCCCCGCCGCGTGGACGGCATGGCCCAGGGCGGCAATGCTGGCGGGGTCGGCGGTCAGCGTGCCGCGAAGGGCGGTCAGATGACCATCGGGATGGATGAGGGCGGCGATCAAAGGAACAATAGTAGGTTAGTCAGAGGAAAAGATTTCAGGCCAGGGCCACCGCCTGCTCAGGCTGGTTTTGCCGAGTTTGAAACTGGGCCAGCACGGCCTGGGAAATCGCGTTCAGCGTCGCCAGAATATTGCGACCGCCCCGAGCATCGGCCTCAAAGCTGAGCCAGGGCACCGGACGATTGTTGAGCAGAAATTCCAGGTACTCCACGGGGGCCGTGTTGGGGAGATCGCGTTTGTTGTATTGCAGGACCAGGGGCAGGCGGTCCAGGGAACTGCCATTGAGCCGCAGGTTGGCCTCCAGGGCCTGGAAAGCCTGCACATTTTCGCGCTGCCGGTCCATCTGGCTGTCTGCTACAAAGACCACGCCATCGGCTTGGCGCAGTACGAGCTGTAGCGTGGCATTGTAAGTCACCTGCCCTGGCACGGTGTAGAGGTGAAAGGCGGTCTTGTAGCCAGGGATCGCCGCGCTTTCCACACTCAGGAAATCAAAGAACAGAGTGCGATCCTTGGCCGTGGACAGACTGACGAGATCACTCCGCCCATGCGGATCCAGCTTTGAGTGGATCTGCTGCAGGTTCGCGGTCTTCCCGCTTAGCGGTGTGCCGCAATAGACGATCTTAAAACTGACCGTCTTTTGCTCGGGGTGGATGGCAGGCATGGTGGGACGCGGATTTAATCCAGCATCCGAGAAAGCTCACGCGCAATCAAGGTGATCTTATCACGCAGGCCCAGAGAAGGGTCTGCATCATGCAAGACGCCCAGAATGGCCCGATCCGGGAAACAGAAGGTCATGAGCCGGTCCCCAGACATCAGGGTAAAGGTTTCCGCCCCCTCGATCCCGATGAGCGGAGCCAACGTGCGCAGGTGATGGGCCAGATCTGTGGCCTGGCGCTGAAACTCACGGGCCTGAGGTTTGTGCGCCCCTACATGGGAAATGGCACGGTCACCCTGCAAACACACGCAGGCGGCGATTCCTGGCAGGCCGCAGACCATTTCGACGATCCTCTGCGGCGTCAGTTCATCGTCCGTTCCCAGCAAGGCACGGAGGAGAATCTGGTCCGGATTGATATCGTGAGACTGGATGCCCAAGGCAGG
>DMMK01000593.1 GCA_003453085.1 Verrucomicrobiales bacterium | reverse complement strand
ATGGATTGCCAAGGTGGATGCCCTCCCCCTTTCAGTGCTCACAGCCTCAGCAATCCAGAAATGGAAGGTAGCCCACATTGAAAAGGCAGGTTCTTCCCCCGAAGCACGGCGGAGGGCGGAAAACACAGCCGCCAGCCGTCTGCGTTCAGCCAGAAGCCTTTTTTCAAAGAAAGCCAGCAAGTATGCCTCCGCTGAATTGATCCTCCCAGATCCCCTTCCCTTTGCTGGCGTCGAACTGCCAAAAAAAGGAAACACCGCCTACCAAAGCAAAATTGATGCTCCCAAGTTGATTGCCTGCGCGAGACAGGATTTGACCGGAGAGCGCTTCAAAATTTTTACCCTTGGCCTCCTATGTGGATTGAGAAAACTTGAGATTGATCTTTTGACCTGGAAGCAGGTGGATTTTGCCAAAGGTGTCATTCGCATTGAATGCACAGATTTTTTTGAACCTAAGACAGAGGAAAGTGCCGGAGAGGTTGACTTGGATGCTGAAACCCTAGCCTTGATGAGGACATGGAAAGCCACCGCCAGCGGTGATTTTGTGATTGAATCGAATCGCCCGCTACGCCGAGACACCAAACGAGTTTACTACCGTTGTGCCCCTCACTTTAAAGCCCTCTATCCGTGGCTGAAAGCACATGGAGTGACCGCAAGGAAACCGCTTCATGAATTACGCAAAGAGCTTGGAGCACTGCTAGCCAGCGAACACGGCATCTTTGCCGCCAAATCCGTTCTCAGGCACGCGCAAATCAGCACTACCGCCGCCTATTACACGGACAAAAAACGCCGAATCACCGCCGGGCTTGGCGCACTTCTGGCACCTACTACAAAACCCAAAACCAAAAAACGCACAGCATGATCTCTCCTTTAAATCAGCTCACACAGAAGCCTTTTAAATCCTGGCCAGGAACATTTAATCTTCACCAAAACAAAGATGGTTCATTTTATGCTGGACTAAGCATGGAATTAACTAGGATTGAATGGGCGCTGAGCATGAAACTTGATATCGCTGAAAATCAGCTTGCTACGGCTTTCCTCATGATTGGGGCTTATTCAACTAATTTACCTGAACAATACGCTAATCTTGTTGTTCGTCATTTTAATGATGTGCTTGGAAATGACATTAATATAATGTTATCGAATGACCATCCGGGGGAGGTAAGGGCCAAAGCCAGAAATAAGATCACCAAATTGATTGTTAAGGCACTGGATGGCTTAGAAAAAAAGGGGGAACGTAAATCACATGGAAGCGCAATTACCTTGGAAATGGCAGACGGTAAAAAGCAGTTGTTAGCGTGGGTGATCTTGGAACACGCAAGAAAATTGGTCGAGGCAACGCAGGAATTACCGACCAAAGGTCAAATCAAGCAATCAGTAATCACCGCATTTCCGACAACTCAAAGTGTATCCAGTGCACAATGGGCAAAGGCCTTCAAAGACGCGGGCTTAGCTAATTTACAACGAATTGGTAAATGGTAGTTGACTCACAAAAAAGCGGCGTTTTTCGTGAGTCAGAGTTAGTGCGACATATTTAGAACTGAGTCTATTAAGTTAGCGTCACATAACCGACGCTATGAAATCACCGAATACCACTAATCAACCTGCCGCCCCATACCTCACCCCCGCAGAACTCCGCCAGCGGTGGAAAGTATCTAGCATGTTTCTTTGGAGGTTGCGAAGAGATGGGAAGCTAAAGATTACCAAATTCGGCTCCCGTGGCATCCGCTATGCCATGAGTGAAGTTGAGCGCATGGAGCGCGAAGCCCTGGCATAACAAAGCCGGGGAGCTTTCGCCCACCCGGCCCTGCATTTAGCGATGCGGTAAAGTAGGCGAATATAGCCCCGGTGCAACCTCTGCTTGCACCATGTACTCAATTCCAGAACGCGCTGCCGCCTACCTAGAAAGGCTACCCGCAGCCATCGCGGGCAGCGGTGGCCACAACGCCGCTTTCAATGCCGCCGCCGTCCTCACACGTGGCTTTGGCTTAACCCTGGAAGATGCCTTACCTCTTCTATTGGTTTGGAATCAAACCCATTGCCAGCCCCCGTGGAGAGAGGCGGAACTACGCCACAAGCTGCGCAGTGCAGCCAATTCATCACGGCCCTTTGGCTACCTGCTAAACGAGATTGAAACCTTTGGGCAATCTTATAGCGCTCACGCCCTCAGCGATGACGAGGCTAAAGCACGCCAGAGAAATTCATGGCCCACCTTCAAAGCGCCAGCGCTATTAGAGTTGGAAACACTCTCACGCCTTCGCAGCCTCCCTGGCAGCGCCTTGCGAAGTGCTGCGGATGCGGGATTGCTTCACACCTGCCGCTATGAGCACGCCACCTGCTTCATCCTGGCAGAGGGAGACTTTGCCCAGGCCCGCCGTCTGGATGGCCAGCCGCTGCCCGTGCGGGATGGCTACAGCAAGTCCAAGAACCTCCCCGGCTCCATCGGCGCATTCATTGGCGCTGGCCTGCTTGGGGACAGTCCGCACGTGCTGCTTGTAGAAGGCTGCATTGGCCTGCTGGAGGCGCTTGGCTGCATCTCCCTGGCAGATGCCCCTGGATGGACCGCCATTGCCGCCACCAGTGCCAGCTCACGCTTTAACCGTGCCGCTGGCCTGCTTGCCTCATTGAAAGGCCGTCATGTGCGCATCCTGCCGGACACCGACAAAGCCGGATTCGAGGCCGCCGTTACCTGGCTGCAAGACCTGGAGCGCACAGGCTGCCGCGTGGATGCGCTCAAGCTCCCGTCAGGGAATGACCTTGGCCCTATTGTGGCAGACCACCTGGCCCATTCAGAAACCCTTAATTCCCTTTTCCTATGAGTGAAGACATTACCGATGAACTCCGCCAGATGGCCAGGGCAAAGGCAAAGCCGCAAGACCCGGCGCAATGTCCCTCAGCTACCCCAGATTTCTCTGCCGCTCTACTCACCGCCAAGGCATTGGTAGCCTTGAAGATGGAGCAGCGCCCCGCACTCCTTGGAGCCTGGATGAAGAAGGGAGACTTTGGCTTCTTGTTCGCCCCCCGTGGTGCGGGTAAAAGCTGGATGGCCATGCTGATAGGAAACGCCATAGCAGAAGGCGTGGCATTGGGGGAATGGCAGGCCGGAGAATGTCCCCGCGCCGTCTATTACTTCGATGCAGAGATGAACCTGGCAGACGTACAGGAGCGTGCCCGCATGATCGGCATTGCCTCGGACAGGTTTCACTGGCTTAGCAATGAGCGGCTTTTCCACACTGGAGGAAGCAGCGTCAACATTGCAGAACCCGGCCATCAAGAAGCCCTTTCAAAAATGCTGCCAAACGACAGCGTTTTCATCATTGATAACCTCAGCACAGCGCAGCTTGGCATGGAGGAAAACAACAATGATTCCTTTGATCAAATCCGCGATTGGTTGCTCAGCTTGCGTCATCGGGGCATTACCGTCTTGATCGTCCATCACGCGGGCCGCAATGGGGCTATGCGTGGCAGCAGCCGCAGGGAGGACATGGCGCATTGGATTATCAGCCTCAAGGATGACAGCGCGGAAGACGGCCCGGCCAAAGCCTTCACCACCTCCTTTGCCAAAATACGCAACTGCCGTGCCACCGAGGCCCCGGCTTTGAAGTGGGAACTCCATACGCAGGGTGCAGGCATGACGATTACCTGCAAGACTCACAGCGGGGCGGAAGCCCTGTTGGCCCATATTCGGGACGGCATAGTCAAAAACACGGAGTTGGCCTCCCTGCTGAATGTGGAGCCTGGCACTGTCAGTAGATGGGCCAATAAGCTCATGAAAGCGGGACTGGTGACCAAAGACGGCAGAGATTACGCAGCTATCCCATAGGCTGCCCGCTCCCTCAAATTCCCTCGTTTCCGATACTCACCCCCCAGGCAGGGAAACGGGAAACGAAGCCACCCCGCTGGAAACCAGATGGAAACGAACTGGAAACGAAGCTGCTTTTAGGAAACGAGATGGAAACGAAGCCATTCATGAGGGTAAAGCCTGGAAACGAAGCAGGCCCATGACCGCCCCCTTTCGTTTCCACTTGCGGGAGGGCGGAGAACTCGAAGACAAATTTTCCAACACCTCCCAAGCATCTAAAATTCATCCCAAGATTTAGGAAGCCTTCCGCCTGCTTTCATCGTTCATGAGGAGCTAGAGGAGTGGGAAGAAGACAGTCAAGGGAACGAATAGCCTGGACATTTTTTGCCTCCCTCCTTCACGATCCTGTCACTCTGTAAGGCTCAGCAGGTTTCACAAGAGACGGTCATCCGGGCTAAAGCTGGACAGCCGCCCGGAGGGAGCTTGCTCCATGTGCTGCTGCGGGGACTGCTGACCCCGCAGCGGCAGAGGCCATCCGGCGAGATCAAAACGGCGTTTCGTAAAAAGATGGCTGATATGATGATGGGTGTTGCTATTTGCACGCGGGTGTCTTCTTCTGACACATTAAAGCCATGTCCAGAGCGCCTCATCTCACCGAGATCATAGACAACATGACCCGCCTTGCGGTCAAAATCAGGCCGGAGGATTTCCTATATGATTTTCTGGATTGTTTTGGCACTCCGAAGGCCATTCAGGCGCGTCTGCGTTCTGGCAATCTCAACGTGGTAAAAAAGTCCGGTTGCGTGATGCTAAAGGGGAAAATCCATTATGAATCTCTGAAGACGGGCACTCCTGCTGCGGCCATTGCAGCGGCAAAGGCAGACAAAAAGGTGATGGGCAACAAACCCCGCTTTCTGCTGGCCACCGATTTTAGAACGGTGGCGGCCTTCGATACCAAAAAGGGGGAGGGCATTGATTTTGCGATGGCTGATCTGGCTGAAAATTACGTGTTCTTTTTGCCGCTGGCAGGCATGGAGAGAACCGTGTTTCAGGCAGAGGTGGAGGCGGATGTGAAGGCAGCGGAAGACATGGCCAAACTTTATGATTTGATCCGACTCGACAACCCGCCACGCACACGGGAAGACCGCCATGCGTTGAATGTTTTTCTAACGCGCCTGCTATTTTGCTATTTCGCGGAGGATACGGGTATCTTTCCTGGCGAATCTGCTTTTACCAAGGCAGTGGATGAATGCACCCAAGGGGATGGCTCAGATGTATCCACGTTTCTCAGTGAACTGTTTCTGCACCTGAATACTGAGCCAATGAAGGGATATAAACCCCAGCCGCATCTCAAGCCTTTTGAATACGTCAATGGCGGACTGTTCAATGACACGGTGGCGAAACATTCAGCGGTCCCGCAATTCTCCACGAAATCCCGCCAGAAGCTCATTGAGTTGGGCAGCAAAAGCTGGAAGGAGATCAATCCAGACATTTTCGGCTCCATGTTTCAGGGCGTGGTGGATGACGAAAAGCGGTCGGAGCTGGGGATGCATTACACCTCAGTGCCGAACATCCTGAAGGTCATCAAACCCCTGTTTCTCGATGAACTTTATGATGAACTGGAGAAGGCCAAGGACTCTGAAAACAAACTGAACAAGCTGCTGGCGCGTCTCTATCGTCTGCGCCTGTTTGACCCGGCTTGCGGCTCTGGAAACTTCCTCATCATCACTTACAAGGAACTGCGGCGGCTGGAAATGGCCATCTTCAAGGCCCTGCAAAAACATACGCCCCAGCTTCCCCTGCCGGGCATTCATGTCAGCCAATTTTACGGCATTGAGATTGATGACTTCGCCTGTGAAGTTGCCATCCTGGCCTTGTGGTTGACAGAGCATCAAATGAACCTGGAGTTTATGGCAGCGTTTAACAAACCTGTGGCGTCGCTGCCTTTGAAAGATGCGGCTAATATCGTCTGCGCCAATGCAACCCGGCGAGATTGGGAAACAGTCTGCCCAAAATCGGACACGCACCAAGTTTTCCTGATGGGGAACCCGCCGTATCTAGGAGCCAGGAATCAGACGGCGGAACATAAATCAGATGTGCTTCATTGTTACGAAGGTTCACCTGACCATAAAGACGCTGACTTGATAAGCTGCTGGTTTTTAAAAGGAGCCAAATATATTGCCAAGTCCAATGCATCGCTAGCTTTTGTCACAACTAATTCCGTATGCCAAGGTGATCATGTGGCCATTCTGTGGCCAAAAATTCTTGCACGAAACGTAGAGATCGGATTTGCCTACACATCCTTCAAATGGAGCAATAGCGCGAAAAAGAACGCTGGAGTAACGTGTTCAATCATTGGATTGAGGCCTGCGTCTAGTGTGCCTAAATGGATCTACAAGGGTTCTATGCGCACTTTGGCTGCAAATATCAATCCATATCTCATTGCAGGCCCAAACATTGTCATAGGGCGGCGTGATTCACCACTTTCTGATTTTCCAGATGCCGTGATGGGGAGCATGGCACGCGATGGAGGGCACCTTATTTTAGACCGCGAAGAGAGGAATAAACTGCTAGAAGCCCATCCTCAATCCAAGCCGCTTATTCGTTATTTGCTTGGCTCTCAGGAGTTTATCCGCTCTGAATACCGTTGGTGCTTATGGATTTCGAATGCACAGCTTCCGATCGCGAAATCAATCCCTCAAATCGAAAGTCGCATTTCACGAGTTTACGAATTTCGTAGAGCTTCATCAGCAAAGACAACAAATGGCTACGCAACGATACCTCATCAGTTTGCGCAACGCTCGCACAAAGATGGAACTTCCATGATTTTACCGCGCGTCAGTTCTGAGCGCCGCGAATACATTCCATATGGAATTCTGAATTCAGATTCTGTTATCTCGGATTCGGCCTTGGCTATTTATAATGCAGATGTTTGGATCTTTACGGTCATTTCCAGCAAAATGCACATGGTTTGGGTTAGGGCTGTCGGTGGCCGATTAGAAGAGCGAATTCGTTACTCCTCATCTATCTGCTACAACAATTTCCCCTTCCCCAAACTCACCGACACCCAGCGCCAAACGCTGGATCAGCGGGCTGAGGATGTCATCATGGTCCGGGAGAATTATCCTGAGAAGTCCATCGCCTGGATGTATGACCCGGATACGATGCCAGCCGACCTGCTGGCCGCGCACCGCGCGCTGGATCTGGCCGTGGAGCAGTGCTACCGGACCAAGCCTCGTCCCTTATT
>DMMK01000607.1 GCA_003453085.1 Verrucomicrobiales bacterium | reverse complement strand
CCATCAATTTCACCGAGCGTGGCTTTGGCGTGCGCGGTGCCAAGGGCAGTGTGGACCGAGGCCACAGCGCGGCCTCCCAACTCAAGCCGGGCGACTTTGACTTTGACAACCTCTTTGGCACCCTCGGCTGCCGCTGGCTGCATACGGGCGGCATTTTCGCCGGGCTTTCCGAATCCACGGCCGAGCTGACCATCCAGGCCTGTGAGGCGGCCAAACGCCACGGCGTGACCGTGAGCTATGACCTCAACTACCGCCCTTCCCTGTGGCAGGAACGTGGCGGCTTCCCGGCGGCGCAGGCGCTGAACCGTCAACTGGCCCCTTACATTGATGTGATGTTCGGCGTGCTGAGTGATGAACCGCCAGTCGCCAGCGCGGTGCCCACCGACCCGAACGACATCTTCGCCGGTGAAGATGCCAAGTTGCGCCCCGCCATCCTGAAACTGGTGGCCGAGTATCCGAATCTCAAAACCGTGGCCGCCACCCTGCGCCGCGTACACACCGCCAGCATCAATGATTGGGGCTCCCTCTGCTACCACGAAGGCAACTTTTACCGCAGCCGCAACTACCCGCGTTTTGACATCCTGGACCGCATCGGTGCCGGGGACAGCTTTGTCGCAGGTCTCGTCGCGGGCATGCTGCTGGAAAACGATGCGCAGAAGGCCATCGATTACGGTGCCGCCCACGGCGCGCTGGCCATGACCACCCCTGGAGACACCAGCATGGCCACCCTCATCGAAGTGCAAAAGCTCGCCGAAGGTGGCGATGCTAAGGTGCAGCGGTAAGCGTTTATCGCCAACGATGGTTTTCAAAGGGGCGCGGTACCATCACCGCGCTCCTTTTTTGTTGTGATCAGGGTTCCTGATACCCAGGAATGGCCACCGGGGTGACGAGGAAGAAAGCACGGGTCGGCTCCAAGAGAGTCTGGGTGCTGGCATCGCTGCCATCAGCCTCATCCAGCCAAAGGGAGGCGGGATTGTGCAGATAGAGGTGGCGGTAGGTGTGGTCACCAGAGGTGACATCACCCTTCCACAGGCGCAGGCGGGTGGCCTCTTCGGGCGTCGTGGAGGCAGTGAAGCCCGCCTCGGTTTTCAATCCAAGAGTCTGCACCGTATGAGCCACAGGGAAACCACTGCCGATGAACTGGGCACCGGCCTGCAATGGCTGAGCAAACTGGGTGCTGCGGACCGCTCCAGTGAAGGTGAGGGAAACGGTGCCCGTGCGAGCATGGACCAGCAGCCCCTCGCCAGGAGCCACGATGCGGTCACCTGCGCTCTCCCCGGTCCATCCGTTAGCGGAGAGCCAGCTCGTGCGGAAGCTGCCGGAGGCAGGATCAAAGAACAGCAGGCGATCTGCATTCGCCGCCTCAGTCCCCGTGGCAAAGGCATCCGCCGGGAACAGGCCATTAACTGTCCAATGCGGACGCACCGCGAGGCGTGTGCCTGTAAGGTCTGGAGCAGCAGTCTCAAAGGCCAAAGCGACATCGGTCGTCGCGTTTTCATCCAGTTCATAACGCTGGCCTTCATGCGCACCGCTGAGGACCTCCACGTAATAAGACTGACCGGCAACGAGCTTCGACTTCACTCCGGCAGCGCGGGTGCCGTTGAAGACATCCGTCCGCAACAGCGGCATGGAGAAGCTCTGCTGGCCGCTGATGTCACGGCGCACCCAGGCCTGGATGACTGAGACCACCGTGGCCTCGGCACTGCCGTTGAGATCCGCATCCAGGGTCACCTTCAGGCGTAGGAAGCCCATTTCACCTAGAGAGGCTACATCGGTATAACGAAGAGTTTCGCTGCCATTGTTATTCTGGCTGATGACGGGCACCGCCGTGACTGGCGACCATTCGCCCAGACGCAGGTCGCTGCGGGATTCCAGCTGATGCCGCACATCCACACGGCCACCGCTGGGGCGGATGACCACGGCATCCACACGACCCGTGGCGGCATCGGTTTGCAGGAAGAAACGCTGGGTTTGCAGGCCAGATGTCGCGTCCGTGTCCAGCGCATATTCCAGCAGGTTGGGAGCGCCATCGGCGTCCAGATCGGCCGTCGGCGAACCTAGTGTTTTGACAAAGCTCTGCCAGGTGAGGGAAGCAGGGGCAGCCACGGGAGCTGGCGTGGCATGCTGGGGCGGCGGTGCCAGGCCGAGACCGAGGAGGCCGCCGGTGACCTTGAAACCAAAGTCCACCGTCAGATCATAGTCCGCGTCCGAATCGTCGTCCGACGTGCCTTCAAAGCCACCTTCGGCACTGCCTGTGGGGGCCATCCCCGGTTGCAGCGTGACGGCGCGGCTGGAGATGCCCAGCAGGGTGAGATTCAGTACATCCATGCCATCTTCGCCCGTGTTGTCATCACCGCTGCCAGTCTGGTAGCCAGGCAGAGATGAGGCCTTGAACAAGGGCCCCTCCGTGATAACCCCCAAAAGACCGGCCTGGAAGTTGGCAGCCGGGATGTGGACCACATAACTGTCGGCAGCGAGATCGCTGAAAAGATAGCGGCCTGCACTGTCGGTCGTGGTGGTTTTTAGTGGTCCGAGAAGGGCCAGAAGATCCGCACTGCGATAAAGATACACGGTCACGCCGGCCACGCCTTCACCTGCGTTATAGCGTCCGTTGCCATTGGTATCCATGAAGACCACGTTGCCGATGCCCAGGCCAGGAAGCCCTGTATCGGGAGGCGCGATTACCGGCACAAAACCAAAGTCCACCGTCAGATTGACGTCAGCGTCGCGAGCGTCGTCCGTGCTGCCGTCAAAGCCGCTTTCCGCCGCGCCCACCGGAGCCGTTCCGACCTGCAGGACGATGACTTCACTGGAGATCCCCGTCACCAGCGGCAACAGGGAGTCCACCCCGTCCTCGCCCTGATCGTCATCCCCTGCCCCAGCCTGATGAGAGGCAATTGAAAGATGGTTATAAAGAGCACCCTCAGCGATCACGCCGGCCACACCGATGCCAAAGTTCTGTGCCGGAATATGGACGAAGTAGCTGCCAGCCTGCAACCCGCTAAAGAGATAGCGTCCGGCGGCATCCGTGGTGACAGTTTTCAGCGGTGAGTTGACGCCCACTAGGCTTGTGCTGCGATAGAGCTGCACCTTGACTCCAGGGGTGCCTTCCCCAACATCATAGCGGCCGTTGCGGTTCGCGTCCTTGAAGACGACATTGCCGATGGCCAGATTTTCCGGAACTGGGGTCACATCCACAAAACCAAAGTCCACCGTCAGGTTGCCATCAGCATCCCTTTCGTCATCCGCAGTCCCTTCGAAACCACCTTCAGCGGCCCCGGTGGGCGACTGCCCTGGCTGTAGGCTGATGATACCGCTGGAGATACCTGTGATGGCCGGAGCCGGCGCATCCACCCCATCTTCACCCAGGTTGTCATCCTGCGTCACGGACTGATGCCCGCTGACAGAAAGATGGTTATACAGCGGACCAGCCGAGATGGCGGCCAGGATCGGCGCACGGAAGTTTTCTGCCGGGATATGCACGTAATAGCTGCCGGAGTAGAGGCCGCCGAAGAGATAACGCCCCGCATTGTCCGTAGTCGTGGTCTTAACAGGCACGGCCAGTCCCAGAAGGTCCGTGCTGCGATAGAGATGCACCGTTACTCCCGCAGCACCTTCACCCGCATCGTAACGGCCATTGGCGTTCTTATCCTTGAAGACGACATTGCCCAGACTGAGATCTTCAACGGCGACAAACGGCACAAAGCCAAAGTCCACCGTCAGGTTGGTGTCAGTATCTTTGGCATCGTCCGAGGTCGCATCGAAACCGCCTTCAGCCGCGCCAGCCGGGGCCGTCCCCACCTGCAGATTGATCCCCAGGCTCGAGATGCCGGTCACCAGCGGAGTCACGGAATCCACACCGTCTTCGCCCTGGTTATCATCCCCTGACGAGGTCTGATGGCCAGCGACTGAAATGCAATTGAAGAGAGGCCCTGCCGTGACAAACCCATCCACCCCTGGGCGGAAGTTCTCTGCCGCGATGTGGACCACATAGATGCCAGATGCCAGCCCGGTAAAGGCATAACGGCCTGAACTGTCGGTCACCACTGTCTTCAGGGCGGCGGAGATGCCTGGCACATCTGTGTTCCGGTAAAGCTGCACCGCCACTCCGGCGATGCCTTCACCCGCATCATAATGGCCATTGGTGTTTGCATCTTTGAAGACCACGTTACCGATGCCCAGATCTTCCGGCAGCGGTTCAACCGCCATGGCGACAAAGCCGAAGTCCACCGTCAGATTGCTGTCTGCATCGTAGGCATCGTCCGAGCTTCCATCGAAGCCACCTTCCACGGTCCCTACCGGTGCCGCACCCGCCTGCAGGCTGATGAGCGTGCTGGACACACCCGTCACTTCTGGCAGCAGAGCATCCAC
>DMMK01000414.1:669-4398 GCA_003453085.1 Verrucomicrobiales bacterium | reverse complement strand
CGGAGGCCCCATTCCAGGCGGTGGGCCGGGCTTTGGCCCACCGCCTGGAATGGGGCCTCCGGGGGGCCCCAGAGGGGAAGGCCCACCCCCTCGTCCTTGATTAGGTCCCGCAAAAGGTACGGTAATCTTCCGCTGGCTGCGGCTGGCTGTATTCCGGCAAGTCCACGCTGTGATCGTAAGGCCTGACTATCACCTGGAGCAGTCTTTGCATCACGCTGAGGTCATCGTTTTGCATGGCGGCTGTCAGGGCCTCTTCCACCTTGTGATTGCGCGGGATAAAGGCAGGGTTATGCGCCTGCATCTCGGTCGTTACTTCTGCGGCTGATTGAGGTTGCCGGGTCAGGCGGGCCTGCCATCGAGAAAGCCAGTCTGAAAAAGACGCATCGTTGGTTAGGTGACTGGCCGCCCCAGCGCTGCGGGAAAGAGCGCGGAAGGTGTTGGTATAGTCGGCTTCTTGTGAATACATCCAGCTCAGCAGCGCATCCGCCAGGGCCTTGTCTTCGGCTTCTTCATTGAACAGGCCTAGCTTCTTCCTCATGCCGGAGAGCCAGGCCGTATCAAAACGACTGCGGAAGCTCTCCAGCGCGGCGTTGGCCAGTTCGATGGCCTGCTTTTCCTCCGGGTGCAGCAGGGGTAAAAGCGCCTCCGCCAGCCGGGCCAGATTCCATTGGGCGATGGGGGCCTGATTGCCATAAGCATAACGACCGTGCTGATCAATGGAACTGAAGACCGTGGCGGGATCATACGCATCCATGAAAGCACAGGGGCCATAGTCGATCGTCTCACCCGAAAGGGCCATGTTGTCCGTATTCATCACCCCATGGATGAAGCCCACGTGCAGCCACTGGGCGATGAGGGAGGCCTGTCGTCCGATGACGGAATGGAGCCAAGCTAGGTAAGGCGACTCCTCCCCTGTGAGAGCCGGGTCATGCAGTGCCAGAGTGTAGTCGGCCAGGGCCTTTAGCGCGGCTTTGTCCTGGTGAGCCGCCGCCCACTCAAAGGTGCCCACACGGATGTGACTGGCCGCCACGCGAGTGAGAACAGCCCCTGGCAGGGGTTGGGGGCGATACACCGCCTCCCCTGTGGTAGCCACAGCGAGGCTGCGCGTGGTGGGGATACGCAAGGCATGTATGGCCTCGCTAATAATGTATTCACGAAGCATCGGCCCCAATGCGGCACGGCCATCTCCCCGGCGCGAATAGCGAGTGGGGCCGGGGCCTTTGAGCTGAATGTCAAACCGCGCCCCACTCGGCGTGATTTGCTCGCCTAACAAAATGGCGCGTCCATCCCCCAGCGTCGTGAAGTTGCCAAACTGATGCCCCGCATACGCTTGGGCGATGGAGTGGGCTCCGGGAGGCAATTCATTGCCCGTAAAAAGAGCCGCCGCTTCTGGACGATCCAGTAGCTCGGGCTTCAATCCTAGATCATGTGCCAAGGTATGATTAAAGATGGTTAGGCGCGGTGTGGCGACTGCCGTCGGTTTAGCCAGTGTGTGAAACAGCGTGGGTAGCTGCGCATAGCTGTGTTCCAAACGCCAACCCGCATCGGCGGAGGAAAGGGGGGACTCGTTCATGAAATAGGATTCCTCCTTCATGCACCCTGCCTTTGCCACGGCAAGTACAGATGTGTAAGATGCTGCGGTCTATGGCCTCAGTGGAGATTTTGCGGCACCTTTACCAGCTTCGTACGGTCATAACCCTGGGCCTCTAGGCGTTGTAGGATGCCGTGATAAGTTGCCTCATCC
Organism: Verrucomicrobiales bacterium; assembly: GCA_003453085.1. GTDB lineage: Bacteria > Verrucomicrobiota > Verrucomicrobiia > Verrucomicrobiales > Verrucomicrobiaceae > Prosthecobacter. Next base: position 2,654 of record DMMK01000414.1, on the reverse strand, counting down.
AGGCTAGGTTTCCGGCTCAGGACCCAGGCCAGCTTGCGATTGGGATAACCAATGACACTCCACTGATAATCGGCGTCCAGATCAATGATCAAGTAAGGGATGCGAAAGGGCCACAGGAGCTGCACGCGCCATTCGGCATTGGTTTCTTTATTGTGCACCCAGGCTTTGCCCTTCCACTGCTGGAGCGGGGCGTCTAACGAAGCTTTGCGAAAGAGAAAGATGTTGTCCATCTTTCCATCGGGCCGCGGGGTGTAACGATCCAGCGTGCCTACCTTGTCTTTTTCTAGCGAGTAGGGGATGTGGGCAAAGACATACCAGTCCCCCATGTAACGCGGCAGATCCACGTGGGCGACGGTTTTGAGTGGGGGCTGTTTCACGGCGGTGGAGCATGAGGTGAAAGAAAACAGGCACGCAGCAGCGAGCAGGTAGAAAAAAGTTTTCACACCCTAGTGAACGCCTCGTAGTGACCAAAAGGGGCAAGGAAATACGTGCTGTGCAGCGTGTGGTTCTCCAATAGGGCAATCAAACGACACTCGCCGTTAACTGGGGCTGCGCTTTATTTCAATCGTTCTAATGCAATGACATCCAACCGATCCTTTTCCCTCACTGAGGTTGATTTCAGGCGGATTAGGGCTGCTTTGGAAGCATAACGAACAATCCGATCTCCGATTTCCAAAGTGCCAGCATCGCGAAGTAGATCGCTATAATAAAGACCCGTCATGCGAGTGAAGATATCAATTTGGCAATATTCAGATTCTTCCACCACACGAATAGCTCCTTCTTCATCCGTGAAGTCATCCATGGATAGTTCACGGGCAAATCCCTCGCCATAATCCGAAAGTGCATCCAGCAAGCGGGATACATTTTGAATGCTTGGCTCAATGAGAATATCCACATCCTCGGTCATTCGCATGTAGCCTTGAAGGGCCACCGCCACTCCACCGACGACGATGAATTGAACGCCGTGATCAGCGAGGCGCACCAACAGTTTTTCGAATGAGGGTTCCATCGGATTCAGGAGTTCGCCAAACACCGCCGCGCAGCCTCTGCGCATTTTTCCACAGCATCTCTAGACGCTTCAGCGGTGGCAGACTGGTAAGGCTGCCACCCACGGTTCGGCGTAAGGTCTCCTGTAAATCGTCAGGCATGGATGAACATAATGAATGCTCTGTAAAATACAAGGCGAACGCGTGTGATGTGGCTCCTTGGATTCAGGAGCTCTGAATCCAAGGAGGGGTTGCTACACTTTACGCTTTCTCAAACACAGGCTTCCCATCCTTCATCGTGGCGGTGATAACATCGCCGTCTTTGAAGCCGCCTTCCAGCACGGCAAGGCTGAGCGGGTCCAGCAGGTGTTTCTGGATAGCGCGCTTCAGCGGGCGCGCTCCATAGACTGGATCAAAACCGGCGTCGGCCAGGTAACGGGTGGTCTCATCCGTGACGGTGAGGTGGATGTTTTGCTTGGCCAAACGATTGATCACGCGTTGGAGCTGGATCTTCACGATCTTGTCGAGCTGGGCTGCATCCAGGCGATCAAAGATGACGATTTCATCGATGCGATTGAGGAACTCGGGGCGGAAGAATTGCTTTAGCGATTCCCGCACCAGGGCGTCGCGTTGCTCGGCATTGGTCACGTCCTGAATGGCGTTGCTGCCGATGTTGCTGGTCATGATGATGACCGTGTTTTTGAAGTCCACGGTGCGGCCCTGACCATCAGTGATGCGGCCGTCGTCCAGCACTTGCAGCAGGCTGTTGAACACATCCGGATGGGCTTTTTCCACCTCGTCAAACAGCACCACGCTGTAAGGGCGGCGGCGCACGGCCTCGGTGAGCTGGCCGCCTTCATCATACCCCACGTAACCGGGAGGCGCACCGATCAAGCGACTGACGCTGTGCTTCTCCATGTACTCGCTCATGTCGATGCGGGTCATGGCGTTATCATCATCGAAGAGGAACTCGGCCAGGGCCTTGCACAGCTCGGTCTT
>DMMK01000414.1:0-397 GCA_003453085.1 Verrucomicrobiales bacterium | reverse complement strand
CCATCTTCACCAGCTTTGACCGTTCTCCCTCTTGCAGGCGAGAGACGGGAATGCCCGTCCAGTTGGCCACCACGCGAGCGATGTCGTCCTCAGTGACTTCTTCGCGGAGCAATGTGGGTTGAGCCTTCGGTTTGTCCGTGGCTTCGGTGAGGGACTCATGCTGCAGCTTCTTCTCCAGATCCGGGATGAGACCATACTGGATCTCCCCGGCCCGCCTAAGTCCCCTCGGCGTTGGGCCTTCCCCCGTTCCGGGCCGCGGGCGTCAATCTCCTCCTTCCCCTTGCCGACGGCCGTCCCGGGTTTCCTTTTCTTCCGGCCTTTGGCCTTCCGGGGCGGGGGATTGTCTTTTAGGTTGGGGGATTTCTTTCTCCGGCTTTTCAGGCCGGGTCTGTCTGGG
>DMMK01000152.1 GCA_003453085.1 Verrucomicrobiales bacterium | reverse complement strand
ACGAGCACCACGAGCCCGATCTGGGTGAAGATGTTGTTATCCATCTGCCGCAGCCACACGCCGACCAAGGCGCTGAGAAGACACATCGGGACGATGAGAATCACGGCCAGAGGGAGACTCCAGCTTTCATACTGGGCTGCTAGAACGAGGAACACAAAGAGCACGCAGAGAGGGAACACAAACACGATGGTGTTGCCGGCGAGGAGTTGCTGATAGGTGAGGTCCGTCCATTCAATAGCGAAACCATCCGGCAATTTTTCTTTGGCCAACCGCTCGACACTGCTGACCATTTCGCCGGAGCTGACGGTAGGCAGGGTGTTGCCATTCACATCCGCCGTGGTGTACATGTTGTAGCGGGCAACACGGTCTGGGCCACCGATCCGGTTCATTTTGACGAGAGCCCCCAGCGGCACCATTTCACCCTTTTGGTTACGCGTTTTCAGGCGCAATACGTCCTCCGGCCGCACGCGGTATTGCGGTTCAGCCATGGCGGTGACCTGGTAGGTTCGGCCAAAAAGGTTGAAGTCATTGACGTAGGCGGAGCCCATATACACCTGCAAAGTCTCATTGATATCGGCCAGGGAGATGCCCATGTTTTTGGCCGCCTGGCGATCAATGTCGAGGTAGTACTGCGGCACGTTGGAACGGAAGCCGGAGATCATGGAGGTGAAGCCCGGCTCAGCCCGGAGGGCGTCCATGAGGGAGTTCGTGGCATTCTGAAGACCGGCCAATCCCGAGTTGTTCAAGTCCTGAATCTGGAATTTGAAACCGCCTGCGTTGCCGAGACCGCGCAGGGCTGGGGGCGGCAGCACAATGACACGCCCGGCCTGGATGCCGGAGAAGCGTTTTTTCATCTCATTGATGAGCGCATCCGAAGTCTGCTCGGGCGTGCGTTTGTCATGCGGTTCCAGGATGAGGAAGGCGGCACCGACGTTGCTCTGGTTGGCCTGAAGCACCGAGGAGTAACCGGAGATGGCGAAAGTGTGGGCGATGCCTGGAGTCTCGCGGGCGATGACGTCCATCTCACGCACCACGGCATCGGTTCGCTCAAACGAAGCCCCATCCGGAAGCTGCACCACAACGAGCATGTAGCCCATGTCCATGGTGGGGATGAACCCGGTGGGAGTGATCTTGAACAGGTGGCCAGACAGCCCGATGAGAGCGCCATAGGCGAGGAGCATGACGAGGCCGATGCGCACCAGCTTGGACACGATGCTGCCGAAGACATTCGAGAGGCCGTTGAAGAATTTGTTAAACAGCCGAAAGAACCAGCCGAACAAAAGGTCAATCGTGCGCTGTAGCATGTCGGGTTTTGCCCCATGTGGAGGCAGCAGCAGGGCCGTCAGGGCGGGGCTGAGCGTGAGCGAGTTGAACGCTGAAATGATGGTGGAGGCCGCGATGGTCAGAGCGAACTGGCGGTAAAACTCACCCGTGATGCCACCGAGGAAGGCGGTGGGCACGAACACCGCTGTGAGCACAAGGGCCACGGCGACGACCGGGCCGGTGACCTCCTTCATGGCCAGGAGGGTGGCCTGCCGTGGGGAGTGCCCTTTGGCAATGAAGCGCTCCACGTTTTCCACCACCACGATAGCGTCATCCACCACGATCCCGATGGCGAGAACGAGACCGAAGAGGGAGAGGTTGTTAAGCGTGAACCCGAAGGCCTGCATCACCGCCAAGGTGCCGACGAGGGACACTGGCACAGCCAACAGGGGAATCAAAGAGGCGCGCCAGTTTTGCAGGAACACCACCACCACGAGCACCACCAGGATGATGGCCTCGAGCAGAGTGTGGAGCACCGACTCCATGGAGGCACGAACGAAACGTGTGGGGTCGTAGTTGATGCGGTAGTCCACCCCTGGCGGGAAGCGGTTTTTCAGCTCCGCCATTTTTGCATACACGCCGTCTGCAGTGTCCAGGGCATTGGTGCCAGGAAGCTGGAAGATACGAAGGGAGACGGCGTTTTTGCCATCCATGTAGCTCTTCACCGCATAGTCACGGGCACCCAGCTCAATGCGGGCGACATCGCTGACACGGATGACCTGGCCATCGGCATTCGTCTTGATGACAATGTTGCCAAATTCTTCGGCGGTGATCAGTCGGCCCTTGGTGGTGAGGGTGTAGTTAAAACTGGTGCCTTCAGGCGCAGGCATGGCCCCGAGCTGCCCGGCAGCCACCTGGACGTTCTGCTCACGAATGGCCCTGAGCACGTCACCAGCGGTCAGGTCGCGCCCTGCGATCTTGTCCGGGTCCAGCCAGATACGCATGGAGAAATCCAGCCCCCCCAGGGTGGAGGCCTCCGCCACACCCGGCAGACGGGCGAGCTGGTTCTGCACCTGTAGCAGGACGTAGTTGGAGAGATAAATGACGTCACGCGAGTCATCCGGCGAAAAGAACTGCACGGCCAGGGTCAAGTCCGGCGAGCGCTTTTGCGCCTGCACGCCGAGACGGCGCACGTCCTCCGGCAGACGTGGCAGGGCCGCATTCACGCGGTTTTGCACCAGCACCTGGGCCTGATCGAGATCGGTGCCCAGCTTGAAGGTCACCGTCAGGTTCATGCGCCCGTCGTTCGTACAGGACGAGGACAGGTAGAGCATGTTTTCCACCCCATTGACCTCCTGCTCCAGCGGAGTGGCGACGGTATCGGCAATGACCTGGGCATTGGCTCCAGGGTAAGTGGCACTCACCACCACTGTGGGCGGCACCACATCGGGGTACTGATTGACCGCGAGACCGAAGTAAGAAAGGCCCCCCAGCAGGGTGATAACGATGCTGAGAACCGTGGCGAAAATCGGCCGGTCCACGAAAAAGCGGGAGATGTTCATGCGGCTTATTTCGTGGCGGTTTGCAGCGGGGCGACCTTCATCTCGCGCTCTTCTTTGACCAGAACCGTGGCCCCATTGCGGACGAGGGCCATGCCTTCCACCACCACCCGGTCATCCTGGGCGATGCCCGTTTTCACCACGCGCAGCCCTTCATGCAGGGGCCCGATCTCCACCGGCACCTGCTTGGCGACTCCCTCCGTGGAAATCACGAACAAGAACGGCTTGCCCTGATCGCTGCCGATGGCGTTGTCATGCACCAGAAGGGCTTTGTACTTGCCACTGCCAGGAATGCGTACACGGGCGAAAAAGCCGGGAGCCATGAGACCGCCCGGATTTGGAAACAGGGCGCGGGAACGAATGACCCCAGTGCCGGGGTCCAGCCGATTGTCCACAAAATCAATCACCCCTTTATGCGGGTAGCCCTGCTCATTGGCCAAGGCCATCTCCGCAGGGATGTTCTGGTCCAGGGCGCTGGCACGCTGCCCCAAGCGGCGAAGTTCACGGTATTTCAGGGCCGACTGCTCATCCACATCCAGGTAGCAGTGGATGGGATCCACGGAGACAATGGTGGTCAGCACCGTGGCGTTGGAATTGTTGCTGCCGCCATTGATGAGGTTCCCCTGGGTGATGAGGACATCCCCTGTTCTGCCAGAGATGGGGGATTTGAGCTGGGTGAACTCTAGGTCCAGCTGCGCCTGCTGAAGCGTGGCCCGGGAAGAGCGCAGACTGGCCTCGGCCTCCGCCAGGGCTTGGTTGCGCTGATCAATCTGCTCCACGGCGATGGCCTTGGATTCCATGAGTTCCTTGGCGCGCTCGGCCTCCATTTTCGCCAATTGCACCCGTACCTGTGCGCGTTCCACATCGGCCTGGGTGCGGTCCACCACGGCCTGATAGGGACGCGGATCAATGGTGAAAAGCAGGTCGCCAGCCTTGACGTCGCTGCCTTCCCGAAAGTGGATTTTTTCCAGGTAACCGGATACGCGGGCACGGATTTCGACGGATTCCGGGGCATCCAG
>DMMK01000153.1 GCA_003453085.1 Verrucomicrobiales bacterium | reverse complement strand
GGAAATGTGTAAAAGAGACAGCTTCCGGACGAGCCTCATTGATCGTCAGGGAGCGACCACCGAAGTCTTTGCCGTTCAGGCCAGTGATGGCTGCCGTCATCGCTTCCGGTGTGTCCATGCTGACGAAGGCGAACCCACGTGGGCGACCGCTCTCGCGATCCATCGGCAGGAAGACATCGGTAACGCCGCCGAATTGGGCGAAGAGATCGCGCAGATCAACATCGGTGGCACTGAAGGGGAGGTTCCCCACATACATTTTCGTATTCATTTCGGTAATAACTGAGTGGTCACTGAATTTTGATCAGCCAGAACCCTCACCGACGAAACATTCACCTGATGAACTTCTGGACCTAACCCTCAAACAGGTGGACGCAGCCAAGGTGTTGCAGAGGAGGCCGGCGATTGCAAGTGTTATTCTTGACTTTGGGAAACCGTTTTCTGCGGTATTTGGAGAGGGCCTCGCTCTGTTTGAGAAGATTACTTTGAAGCTGTTTGCCCAAGTCAGGCATCAATTTTATTGATCAAGGCAGAGCCCATGTCTGAAAGCAGGCTTGGAAATGCAACGGTGAGTGCAAAACCTGCGCTTTTCTAAAGAAGTCTTTCTTAGAATACGGTTATCATCGTGCATTTCGCTAGACAGGCCCTGCTTTTACTGCTTTCGCGTAAGCCGAAAATAAGTCCCTCGATGGGTCAGGTGAGGAAGCCAGTCTTAGAGTCTCTTGTGGACTGCTTCCAAATGCTGCTTGCCAGAGGGGCGAATTGAAACCCGACGCTGGCATCTCTCCTCCCAGGCTGTCATGAAATCTTGGAAAATGGCAATGCGATGGCTCCCTGAAGACCTCTCAAAACCTGGCACGGCTGCCAGGATGGGGGTGAGTGGCGATCTCTCGCAGATGCCAGCTTTCCCACGGGCTCCATCGCCCATGGCCTCGGCACGTTTTGGAATCCCAGGGGGTGACTCCCCCAGATCCTTTTGTTCAACGGCATGCTGTTTCACACGCTAACCTTCTGGGTCTTTTTTGGGATTTTCCTGGCTGCCTACTGGCGTCTGGGCCTGCGCGGGCAGAATGTGCTGCTGCTGGTGGCCACCAACTTCTTTTATGGCTGGTGGGACTGGCGCTTTCTGCCACTGATCTGGTACCTCGTCAGTGTGGATTTCTTCATCGGCAGGCAGATCGGGAGGGAAACGCGGGAACCGGTGCGCAGGGGGCTGGTGGCGTTGTCACTGCTGTCGAATCTCGGCCTGCTCTTTGTCTTCAAGTACCTGAACTTCTTTGCCGGGGAGAGTTGTCATCTCCTGGGCCTGCTGGGCTATCCCTGCGATGTGCCAGGCTGGATCAAAAACATCATCCTGCCCTTGGGGATCTCTTTCCACACTTTCCAGACCGTCAGCTACATCATGGATGTGTATCGGCGGAAGACAGCCCCCGTGCAAAGGTGGATGGATTACGCGCTGTTCTGCGGCTTTTTCCCCCAGTTGCTGGCTGGGCCCATTGAGCGTGGCTCGACCCTGATGCCGCAGCTTTTTACCAAGCGGCCTCCACTCAGCGCCGATGATTTTGCCGAAGGGTTTTATCACCTGATGACGGGCATCTTTAAAAAGGTGGTTGTGGCGGATAACATGGCCGTGGTGGTCAACCACATCTTTTCGCTGCCGCCGGAAGAACGCAGCGCGTGGGAAGTGCTGCTGGGGGCCTATGCCTTTGCCTTCCAGGTGTATGGCGACTTTTCCGGCTACAGCTCCATGGCCCAGGGCATTGCCAAGTGGATGGGCTTCACGCTGAGCTGGAACTTCCGGATGCCGTTTCTGGCCACGTCTCCCCAGGTGTTTTGGCAGCGCTGGCACATCACGCTGTCCACCTGGCTCAGGGATTACCTCTTCATGCCGCTGATGAGGATGACCTGGCTGCAGGGCATGGTGAAAGTCTATGTGGTCGCCATCCTGGTGCAGTTGGCCAGCGGCGTCTGGCATGGGGCGAACTGGACGTTTCTGCTGTGGGGTCTTCTCCACGGGGTTTATCTCTGCGCCCAGCTCTGGCTGACCCGGAAGGGCTGGTTTGCAGAGCCGCCCGCCGGAGCTTCGCTGCTGCGCCGCATGCCATGGATCCTGGGCACGTTTCATCTGATGTGCGTTGGCATGATCCTGTTCCGGGCAGATTCCATTACCCAGGCGGGCGAGATGTTCGCCGCCTTTGGCTCCCATTGGTCCCTGTCACCGCTGGTCATTTATTGCGTGGCGCAGTTGGTGCTTTTTGCGGGTCCGCTTATGCTGTTCGAAGGCTGGCTGGAGGTCCGCAAAGATCCGCTGGCCCTTCTGAAGGCTCCTTGGCAGGTCCGAGCCGCCGCCTATGGGGTGATGCTGATCATGATCTGGTTTTTGCCGCCGGAAAACACCAATGAATTCATCTACTTCCAGTTCTAAGCCTGCCCTTGCAGGCTGGCGGTCTTCCTCTGAGTGGAAGGTGATCCTGGTCCTGGCGCTGATGCTGCTCGGCTCGGAGATTTTTCTCCGGGTCATCGAGCGGCATCTGTCCATTGATGTGGCCCACATCCGTGCTGCACCGGCGCTGGCAGCTTCCATCCGTCAGGAAGAGGGTCTGCCTACAGGCACCTTGAAGGTCCTCTTCATCGGGAATTCTTCCATCCGCCGGGGCCTCCTTCCTGAGACTCTCGTGACCGAGTTTGAGTCACGTTTTGGCCAAAAGATCCGCCCATACTTTTTCTATCCAGATGGGGGCACCATCCTCGCCTGGCGCTGGGGGTGGCGGCGTTATTTCGAGTCCCCAGACTGCCGGCCGGATCTGGTGGTCATTTGTGGCGGGGCCTCTCATTTTGACGATGGCGTCATCGATCCGCGGGTGGCGGCCAGTTATTTTGTGAGCGCGAAGGACATGGGGGCCTTCTTGATGGATGACCTCGAGACAACGGAGAAGCGGCTGGAATTTGTCGTCGCCAAGGCCTCTCTTTCCTATGCCTCCCGCCGGCGTGTCCAGCGGCGGCTGATGGATTTTGTGATGCCCTACAACCGGGAAGTGCTGTTTGACATCGTGGCCTCGACAGAGGCTAAGGAAGCTCGAAAAAAAGCCCTGAGGACCAGTCAGCCCACCTCGGAGAGTCTGAGCAGCCTGCTGGAGGAGATTCATGGCCGGGGGCTGAAGGCCCTGGTGGTGGCGGTGCCCAATCGCACCCCTTACGACGTGCCTGTGGAGCGCATGAAAATCATCAAGGCCAGCGGAGCCTCCTTTGCAGACCACCGCACGGTGCCGGGCATCGGTCCGGAACTTTTTTATGACCGGGCGCACCTGGACCAGGTGGGGGCGGAGATATTCACCCGCGCCCTTTGTTCTTCGTTGCATGAGGCCCTGCCTCCGCGCCGGGCACCTTGAGTTAGCAAAGGAAACGTTTCATGAAGCTGCGCGAACAAATTTCAGAATCCTTCCTGAAACATGGGGCCTACCCGGCCCTGTCTCTGGCCCAGGGCGGGCTGACCTATGAGCAACTGTGGGAGGCTGCCAGCCGGGTGGCGGATGAACTCATCCAGGGGCTGCCTCCGGGACCCATCGGCCTTTTGGGCGGGCGCGAGCCAGCCATGTATGTCGGGGTGCTGGCCGCCGTTCTCAGTGGCCGGGCCTATGTGCCGCTGAATGTGAAGTTTCCCCCCGGCCGTCTGGCGGAAATGCTGACCGTCGCAGGCTGTGCCGGCATCCTTCATGATCCAGCGCATGCGGATCTGCTCGAAAAGATTTTGCAGGAGGCCGGGCCAGCCACCTCTGAAAAAAGCCAGGAGCAGGCGATCCTGCCGGGTGCGGCTATCGCCATGGCTCGTTTCACCGAGGACCGAAGCCAGCAAGCGGCAGGCCACGAAAATGAGGCCTTCGCTTACATTCTGTTCACCTCCGGCAGCACGGGACGGCCCAAGGGCATCGGCATCTCCGCAGACAATCTTTGCGCCTACCTAGCCCATGCCACGACTGCATACGGCCTTCAGCCTGGGGACCGCGCCTCCCAGATGTTTGAACTCACCTTCGATCTGAGTGTGCATGACTTGTTCGTCACCTGGCTGGGCGGTGGCTGTCTGTGTGTGCCTGCTGGTATGGACCTCATGGCTCCCGCGCGTTTCATCCTTCATCAACGCCTCACCCACTGGTTCTCCGTTCCTTCCACGATTTCGCTGCTCTCCAAGCTTCGTCTGCTGCGCGAGAACGCCTTTCCAGGCCTCCGCCAGAGCCTGTTTTGTGGGGAGGCCCTGCCCACGGCCCTCGCCCAGCTTTGGCAGGCGGCGGCACCAGGCTCTTCGGTTTGGAACCTTTATGGCCCCACGGAGGCCACCATTGCCATCACCGCCCACCAGATCGGCTCTGCCCCTCCGCTTCCCGGCAGCCCGGCCAGTGCTGTGGTGCCGATAGGCCGCGCCTTCCCTGGCCACGAGACCGCCGTGGTGGCAGACGGCCAGCCCGTGGCGGCCGGGGAAACCGGGGAACTCTGCCTGTGCGGCCCCCAGGTTTCCCAAGGCTACCTGGCCAATCCTGAGAGAACCGCCGAAGCCTTCGTTCACCTCGCGGCTTGGCCGGATGGCAGGACTTGGTACCGGACAGGGGACTTGGTGAAAGCGGATGCTTCCGGGCAACTGCATTACATCGGGCGTCTGGACAGCCAGATCCAGGTTCATGGTCACCGGGTGGAGTTGGGTGAGGTGGAGGCCGCCCTGCGCAACGCCACCTCCGGGCGCGCCGTGGCCGCCATTGGCTGGCCGCGCCAGGGAGCCACGGTGGAGGGCATCATCGGATTTGCCGAAGGGCCCGGTACCGAAGAGGACGCCAAAACCCTGCTGGCCTCCCTGGGCCGCTCACTGCCTGCCTACATGCTGCCCTCACGCATCCTTTTTGTGCCGACGATGCCTTTGAATTCGAATGGAAAGACCGACCGAAACGCCTTAGCCCTGCTCCTCCAATGACTGCCTCCCATTCCAAAGAAGACATCCGCGCCTTTCTCATCGCCAAGACTGGGCTGAATCCTGCCCAGGCGGAGGACAGCTCCATCATCATCGGCTCCGGCCTGGTGGATTCCTTTGGCCTCGTGGCCCTGCTGGCGGAGATCGAGCAGCGCTTTGGCGTGTTTCCAGATCTCATGAGCCTGGACCCCGCCGAATATGCCACCCTGGGCGGCCTAACCAAAATTGTCGCCACGTCGCTCAACCTCCCTGAGACGGAAGCACCAGCCGCCAGCAGCGCTTCAGGCGATGCGTCTGCTACGGCCTCACAGGCAGGGCCAGAGATCCAGCGCCTGGCGAAAAACAGTCCCGAGTGGCAGCAGGTGCCCGCCTTGATGAAAGAGATGTTCCAAGGCTTTGCCGGGCAGGGCCTCCGCCTCCCTCTGGTCGAAGGCGGCGAAAAACTCTGGCTGCAAGCCCTGGAGCGTCTTCCAGAGTCCGTCTTCTTGATCCTCGGTGCCAGCGTTGCTGGTCAGCTCGTCGGCTTCGCCAGCGCTCACTGCAAGATGCTGCCCGCCCACCTCGGCGGCGGCATGGTGGGTGAGATCAGCTACGTCTATGTGAAGCCCGAAGCCCGCCGCCACGGCCTAGCTGGCCGCATGGTCGCCCAGATGGAAGACTGGCTGAAAGGCAGCAAAGTCCGCTCCATCGAGATCCAAGTCCTCACCGGCAACGAAGCTGCCCTCGCCTTCTGGCGCCGCATCGGCTTCGCCGATGAGTTGGTGCAGATGCGGAAGTGAGCTCGCCTTGGTGAGCGTTCTTTTTGGTTACCTCTGAGATTCACTTATCCCAGTTTCTCAGGGAGGCCTCGTGCCAACCGCCGGGTTCCCGAACCGCTAGACAACCTTGGTTTTCAAGCATCTAGAACGCTGAGATGGTTTCGTATGCCTGGTGTCTTTTCTTCTTTTCCGACATCTTAATTTGAGTCCCCTAAGATCTGAGGCTGCGCAAATAATCCACTATCTTCATTTCCCCACGTTCCTGTGCAAACTCGAGGGCACCCATGTCTTTCATAGATTCGCCAGAATAGCGGACCTTATAGTCAATGCCATTCTCAATAAGCAATTTCACTATCTCCAAATGACCTCCTTGAATTGCACTAAATAGCGGATTTCGAACTGACTCTGAAGTATCCAATGTGGCCCCCGCAGCAAGCAGAGCTCGAACAGCTAGTACCTGTCCATAACCAGCAGCAAGATTGACAGGACTACCCCCAAAAGTCCCACCTCGAGCATTCACATCCGCTCCCATTGAAATGAGGTAATGGATAAGGTCAAGATCCCCGCCCTTCGCCGCGATGTGCAACCAAGTGCCAAATGGAGTCATATGATGAAGCCTTTCCTTGGATTGGCTAATAAGTGACCGGACTTTTTCGATGTCCGAATCTTTAACGGCCTCACGAAGGATTTTGGCAATCTCTGATTCATTCATAATTCATTGTCTTTGAGCTGTAGCTCTTCCAAGTTCTTCTAGCATATTCAACAATATCTGTGCGCCTGCCGCCTGCTCTCTCAACTCCTTGGAGTCGTTCCACCGCGAAAAAGATGCCAGACAAGAATGGCATCTTTTCTCAAGATCAAACAGCAAAGCCTCTTGCGGCAGGGCTGCCGCTCTTTCACTCTAGGAACCAAGTCCTCATCAATGATTGAATACACATGGAAATTGGAACGGTTTGGCCGAATCGTCCTTCGGTCGGTTGTGTGCTGTTTGGTTTTGATGATCTTGTTGGCGGTGTGGCTGTACTGTTCGATTGCTCGTGCAGCGCCAGCACCTTTGTCGCTTACGGCCGATCAAGGCGGTATTCTGGCCAGAGAACCTCATCGTTTCTTTTATGCGGCTCGGCGCTTCCAGGAACTGCCTAGCGACCATGTCCTTCACAAAGTGCCGCGTTATTTGGCCATCTCTGTTCTGAATTGTTATTTCCAATTAAGTCCGGCGGATTACGCTCAAACTGTTGCGCGGCATGTTCCATTCCGCTCTCGCAGAGGTTACTCGCACTGTGAAGCCGGATTGGACCGCGCATCAGCGACACTTTTTGGCTGTCCGGTATCATCAATCCCCCCAGAGGACCTTGAACGTCTTCTCTGCTACTCCGCTAGACCCTTGCGATACCCGCTGGCAAACAGCCTTGAGTTGTCTCTATCGGCGGAAGAGCTTCAGGCAATCAGACTGAACGATTTGCCGAATGAAGCCTCGGGCTTGTGACGCTCGGCGAAAGCTTGCTTCGTCCAAAATAAGATACAGATGTGGGGCCTCTATCATCAATGGTTAGGCGGCCGGCTGGCAGCCTGCGATTTGAAAAAGGCCTCGGTGTAGGCGGGATCCAGTTGTTGGTAGAAAGACAGGGCGATTTTCAGCTTGGTCTGGATCCTGGGGTATTGCCGGGCCAAGGTCCACAGGGTGGCATCGCCGGCGAAGCGGCGGATGGTTAGGCCATTGAAGTCATTTTCCAGGGTGGAGCAGCCGTATTGGGAAAGGAAGCCCTTCTCTAGCAGGGCGGTCTCGGTCTTCAGGCCTGTCCAGCTTCACTTCGTCCACCGCTTGTCCGCTTTAAAATGATTGATGGCTCCCTCAAAACTTCGTACCTCATTCGCTAAGACCTTTATCCGATGGTGCTTGGCGTGACGGTTACGAATAGTCCACAAGATCGTTGTCCCAATACCGCTTACTGCGTGGCTTGCCATCCATGGCAATTAGATAAAACGGCTTCTCCTCCTTGTAGTGCCAAATGATATGAATAATCTGCCCGGAATTGTTACTCGAAGCGCAACGAATTTTCTGTCCGATAATAAATTTGGGACCGGGAACCAGTTGGAGTAGCTTTGAGATGACCCGAAATTTCTCAGTTCCGTAGCCAAGCTCGACAAATTCACCATCTACGGCACTTACTGTGAATACTCTCCCGTATGGAGCCAATGCGACAAAGCGTTGCAAATCCTCTGGGTGGACAAAATCAGCGCCGTGTTCAGCAAACCACGGATACAACGCGAAGCTGAGCGTGTTGGGATTAGGGGCCATGGGGTAAATAACCTTGGAGGTTTTTGTGAAATGCTTTGGGGGGTAGTCGTCCAAAAATAGCTTGGGTAGTCTCAAGTGAGGCCAGCGCCAGGTTGAAAATGTCTCGACGCGTTGTCTATAGAATAAATTTTACCTCCACGAATATCGAGTTTTCCAGCCCATCTGAAAAAAGATGCTAGGCAAACAGTGCTTGTGTTCGAGCCTTTTTGGTTAGTCCGTCCCTCAGCAGAGCGAACGATATGAATTTGTCTCCATGGTATGAATCCACATAGCCTTTTGAGAAGCTGGCTTGTGATTTGTTTGTCCGCTGTGACCGTGACACGTTCAAACCATGCGATGTCCCGGGGACAAAACCTTGATGTTTCAAGGTGGAGGCGAGGGCGGGAATTGAACCCGCGCATACCGGTTTTGCAGACCAGTGCATTACCACTTTGCTACCTCGCCATTGCTCAAAGAGCAGAGGTGGAACTAAGCCTGTCTGCGGGGCTTGTCAACCGGGCAGACAGGCAATGATGGAACTTCAGTTCACAAAGCTGATCTTGCCCACCTGGCCAGCGGCCATGGCGGCGTGCTGGGCGTCGGTGCAGGCAGAATCAATCGGGGCATCGGGTGGGGTCTCGTCCTTTTCCAGAAGGTTGTTGGCGAGCATCCAGCGCTCCACTTCTTCGCCGCTGATGTCAGGAAGCATGGTGCCATTGATCTCCACGCAGGGACTCAGGGGCTGGCCGCTTTTCTGTTCCATCTCCCAACGGAAGGCGGGGTTTTTGATGATGTCCTTCTCTTCGAAGTCGAGGTTGTATTTGCGGAAGATGGCGCGCACGCCTTCGCTCCAGCCGCAGTAGGTCTTCAGGTAGGCGGTGATTTTCGGTTGGCTCATAGGATTCAGAGGTGTGGGGTTCAGGGAAGGGTTACGCCCGCAGGCCTAACCTTATTTGAAGAACTTTTTGGCCTTTTCAAAGAAGCTTTGCTCCATGGTGGAGGAGGGCGTTTCGCCAAAGGACTTGGCAAAGGCTTCGAGATGGGTCTTTTGCTCGGTCGAGAGCTTGGTGGGCACGGCGATCTGCACGTGGACGTAGAGGTCACCGTGGTGATCTTCGCCCAGGGTTTTGATGCCTTTGCCGCGGAGGCGGAAGGTGGTGCCGTTCTGGGTGCCCGCGGGCACTTTCAGGTTGGCCTTGCCTTCCAGGGTGGGGACGGTGGTCTCGCCGCCGAGGGTGGCGGTGGCAAAGCTGAGCGGCATCTGGCAGTGGAGGTCATCGCCTTCACGCTCGAAGATATCGTGCTGGCGCACCTGGACGACGATGTACAGATCGCCCGCCGGGCCGCCTTTGCTGCCGTAGTCGCCATTGCCACCGGAACGAAGACGGGAGCCGTCCTCGATACCAGCGGGGATTTTGACTCTAATTTTGGTGCGCTCTTTCGAGCGGCCGCTGCCGGAGCAGGTTTTGCAAGGGTCGCTGATGACTTCGCCGGAGCCGCTGCAGTCCGGGCAGGTCTGCTGGATCTGGAAGAAACCGCGCGAGGAGATGACCTGGCCCACGCCGCCGCAGGTGCGGCAGGTCTTTTTGCCACCGCCACTGGCGGAGCCGCTGCCGGAGCAGGTCTTGCAACTGTTGAGGCGCTCGTACTCGATCTCGCGCTCGCAGCCGCTGGCGGCCTCTTCAAGGGAGATTTCGAGGCCGTACCGGAGGTCGCTGCCACGCTGGGGGCCGTCTTTGCGCTGGCGTCCGCCACCGCCTCCCCCGCCGCCGAAGAAGCT
>DMMK01000402.1 GCA_003453085.1 Verrucomicrobiales bacterium | reverse complement strand
CTTCCCAGGCGGTCTCCAAAACGAGGCGCTGCTGTGGGTCCACATACGGGGCCTCACGAGGGGAAATGCCGAAGAACTGCGGATCATACTGATCAATGGAATCCAAAAAGCCGCCGCGTTTGGCAATGGACTTCCCGGCTAGGCCTGGCTCAGCGTCGTAAAAACGTTCGATGTTCCAGCGATCAGGGGGCACTTCGCACACTGCATCACGCCCCTCCGCCAGAAGTTTCCAAAATGCTTCGACGTCGTTAACGCCACCGGGAAAGCGGCAGCCGATACCAATGATGGCGATTCCTTCTTTGTGCATGCAGTTCAAGCGTAGGGGGAGTTGGGGAGACGAGTTTTTTTGCAAAATGTGAACGACGCCCGTGAATCGTATCGTGCGAAGTGCCTGCCTTGCGTCCCTGGATTTTCAGGAAGCTTTGAAAACAGCAGTTCACCGGACGTCATTTGGGCAAAACAGATTTTTTTGCAGTGGCCCAACGAGGGCACTCACCGCTAATTTAAAGACTATTGCCCAATTTTGGCCATAAGAAACGCATAAAACCTCCAGACTACGATAGTTCTGTGAACAAAAATTTTAACTCGAGGACTAACTCAGCAACATGTGTGGCATTGCAGGCGTGATGGATCTGGTGGGACGGCGCTCTGTGCCGGACGAAATCATTCAGAGGATGTCCCAGGCCCTCTATCATCGGGGACCTGATGAAGAGGGCTTCTTTATTCGCCCTGGGCTGGCCATGGCCTCGCGACGCCTCAGCATCGTAGGTCTGGCAGATGGCCAGCAGCCCATGCACCATGAGGACCGTAACGTCTCCGTCGTCTTTAACGGTGAGCTTTTCGACCACGTGGAAAAGCGCGTGGAGCTGGCCGCCCGGGGGCACACCCTAGTCACCCACTGCGATACGGAAATCATTCCCCACATGTGGGAAGAGAGTGCCGAGGGCATGTTCGAGCGCCTGCGCGGCCAGTTCGCCATCGCCCTCTGGGATGAGCGGCAGCAGAAACTGACCCTGGGGCGTGATCGCTTTGGCATCAGCCCTCTGTACTGGACCCGCCAGGGCGACTGGCTGCTGTTTGCCTCCGAAATTAAAAGCCTCCTCGCCTCCGGAATGGTCCCCGCCATCCCAGATCGGCGCGGCATTGACCACGTCTTCACCTTTTCCGCCCTGCCCGGCCCCATCACCTGTTTTGAAGGCATCCAGATGCTGCCTCCTGCGCATTTCCTGGAGGTGCTGCCCGGCCACAGCCACAGCAGCGCCAGCATCCGCGAACGGCGCTACTGGGACATGGACTTTCCCGATGCGGGCCAGGAAAACCCCGAGACGAACGCGAAAACCCTCGTGGATGAGTTTGAACACGTCATGCTCGATGCCGTGGGCAAACGCCTGCGTGCGGATGTGCCTGTGGGCTCTTACCTCTCTGGCGGTGTGGACTCCAGCATGATCCTGGCCTTGGCCTGTCACCTGCGGGGCAAGTCCATTTCCACCTACACCGTGCGGGTGAATGACCCGAAGCTGGACGAACTGGATGCCGCCAGCATGGTGGCCAAATTCATCGGCGCACCGCCCCCCGTGGTGCAAGAGTTTACCCATGAGGATGCCATTTCCACCTACCCAAAGCTCATCGCTGCGGCGGAAGCCCCGGTCATCGACACCTCCTGCGCCTCCCTTCTGCAACTGGCCCAAAAAGTCCACGAATGTGGCCAAAAAGTGGTGCTAACCGGCGAAGGTGCCGACGAATGGCTCGTCGGTTACCCCTGGTACAAAGCCGCAAAGATTATCGGCTTTCTTGATGCCATCCCCGGTCTGCGCATCAGCGACAAAGCCCGCCGCGCCTTCCTGAGATTCAGCGACGTGCCTCAATATCCTCCGAGCTTCCGTGCCCGC
Source organism: Verrucomicrobiales bacterium (assembly GCA_003453085.1). Taxonomy (GTDB): domain Bacteria; phylum Verrucomicrobiota; class Verrucomicrobiia; order Verrucomicrobiales; family Verrucomicrobiaceae; genus Prosthecobacter. The sequence continues at coordinate 11,422 of DMMK01000402.1, read as the reverse complement.
ACCGAGGCTAATGTCGGCGGACCAAATGCGTGGATTGATAGCTACGGCCTGCTAGGCCTGGCAAAGCTGCGCTTTTACTCCGACTCCATGCACACCGTGCGGGAATCCACCGATCCCTGGTCCACCCTGGGTATGAACCTGGACCGCGCCAAAAAATGGCACCCTCTCAATCGTGGCATCTGGGTCGCCGGCCGCGTCACCCTGGCGGGGCACCTTCTCCAGGCCAAAGGCGATCGCGTGGCCATGCACTCCTCCGTGGAGGTGCGCTACCCCTTCCTGGATGAGGCCGTCTTTGACTTTTGCGCCAAGCTGCACCCTGACTGGAAGCTGCGCGGCTTTCGCGACAAGCACCTCCTCCGTCTCCTGGCGGAACGCTGGCTGCCACCGTCCATCTACAAGCGTGGCAAGGTCATCTTCCGCGCGCCGCTGGACAGCTTTCACCTCGAGCCCGAGCCGCCCTACATTCGTCAGCTCCTCAGTGAGGATTCACTGAAACGTACCGGCTACTTTGATGCGGCCACCGTCCAGCACTGGCGCAAAGCCTACAGCACTCTGCGAGCGACCTCCCTGCCCCGTCTTTCCATCGAGATGGGCCTCGCTGCAGTTGTTGCCACCCAGCTCTGGCACCATCAGTACATTGATGGCAGCCTCTGTGATCTGCCTTCCAAAGCCCGCACAGGCCCTTTGGTTACCATCCCGTAAAACAGCCTTTAACGCTTAAGTGCTCCCGCGAGGAACACGTTCCCTCACTGTCACACAATCCACGGCAGCGGTGGAGAGGCATTCTCCACCGCGCCCTATTCGGGTCATTTAAAGGCTTGCCAGCAAAGACCTGCCAACTGACTTGGCCTCTTCGTCGTCCTTTTCCACACTGGGCATCTTGAGACCTTTGGCGAGATACTTGCGGGCTTCGCCTTTGTTGCCCATCTGGGCATGGGTTCGACCGAGCTCGATGTAATGGATGAGACGCTTCGGATTGATGGAGATAGCTTTTTCCAGACAGGTGACGGCCTCTGAGGTGCTGGCCTCGGGCAGTTCTTCATAAACGAGAGCGGCGAGGGTGCGTTTGATGCCGCTAATGTCCGCCACGTTGCGATGCCAGCGACCGATGATGTGCCAGGCGAGGTCGTTGCGGGGATTCAGCTGGATGGCTTTTTCCGCGCCTTGTTTGATGAGCTTGGAGCAGCGCACCTGCTCACCGGAATCTTGGAGCGGCAGCATTTTCCCGTAGCTGATGGCGGGGGAAAGCTGCGCATCTGAATTCTTCGGGGCCAGAGCGGCGGCCCGCTGACCATAACCCAGGGCGACTTTGCCGAGTTTGAGCTTTTCAGTTTTAGAAGCGGTGTCCGCCATGAGGTGGCGATACTGCCGGGCAATGCGCACGAGCACGTCCGCATTCTGGGGGTCCATCTTTTCAGCCTGGAGGTAGTATGTCAGGGCCTGGTTGGCATCCAGCTTCAGGTCATAGACCTCGCCCTGTTTCACGAGGTCCTGCACGGACTGCGCCTGAACTGCGCCTGCAAGCAAAATGCCCGATGCGCAAATCGCACGGACGCCGAACCAAAAGGATGACCATTTTTTCATAAGCGCTTGGAACTCACAATGCGCCCAGCGTTCAAAAGTTCGGCCTCACTAAAACGGGGACCCACCAATTGCAGACTGGTCACAGGCACTTCCTTGTCCTTCAATGGCACAGGGATGGCGATGGCGGGGTTACCCGAGTAATTGAAACTGACGGTGTTTTGCAAACTGAAGGTGACGGCCTCAAAAAGTACGGAACCGCCGAAGCGGGGGATGGGCGGAGGCAATTTCTTCAGCGTGGGCAGGGCGATGAGATCCACGCGGCCAAAGGTGCGGCGCAGGGTGCGCTGCCAGGCGGCTTTGCGTTTCAGGGCGGCCTCGTAGCCGCCTGTGACGTGCTCGATACGGCCTAACAAAATAGTTGCTTTGGTGACACTGGAGACGCCACGCTTGTTGCTGTACTGCTCATCATTCGTCCAGGCATCTCCCACGGCGATGGTGAGGCCATCCTTTTGAGCTTGGTCCCAGGCGTCTTTGAAGGCCTTGTCCAGCTTCACGATGCGGAAGCCGGATTTTTTCAGGGCTGAATCAATGGCGCGGTCAATTTCGGGGTCGGTGCCATCCACGTAGAGGCGGCCCACGCGCAGGCTGCGGCCACTGGGGTGCTCAGCCCGGGCCTCGGCATACTCGTCTTCAAAACCCGCCTTCAGCAAGCTCATGCCGGTGGCCAGGTTGGGGATGGTTTTGGCCAGAGGCCCCACGGTGTCCAGGTTCTTGGGCGACATGGGGAACACGCCTTTCAGGGAGACGAGGCCATAGGTGGTCTTCAGCCCATACACCCCACAGCAGGCGGCGGGGATGCGCACGGAGCCGCCGGTATCGGTGCCAAAGGCGACGTCTGCCATGCCGGTGGCCACGGAGACGGCGGAGCCGCTGGAGGAGCCGCCGGAGATGACGCGATGCTTGCGATCCGTGAGCGGACTGCGCGGTGTGCCAAAGTGGGGATTCACCCCAGAGGACGTCACGCCAAATTCACTGGCATTGGTCTTCCCCACAATATGAACGCCACGCGCGCGAGCCAGCCGGAGGCAGGCGGCATCCTGCTTGGCGGGGGGATTGTTCTTTGCCAAGTAGGCGGAACCTGCGGAGGTGACCTGGCCTTTGATGTCAATGAAGTCCTTCACGGCCAGTTTCAGGCTGCCTTCCGGGGCGGGCCAGTAGCGAACAAAGACGTGGTCCGTGGGATTGCGGGCGGGTTTCGTGGCCACCAGCGTGCACGAGGGTAAAGTGGGTAGCAAACAGGCGACTGTGAGGAGCGTGGAGGCCAGTCGGAAGTGAGGGGGACGCATAGGGAGAATGAAACAGGGAAGAGAGGGATTAGCCAGCGAAATTCAGGGACAGACCAACTAGAAACGTGCCAAACAGCCCGAGGTCCGCAGATACATGGGGACCATTTCGGGGAGCTATTCGCGCCTGACCCTGAGGATGGATGGCAGAAAATGCTAAAAGTAAAAACACACTTTTTGTTACGCACAAGAAGTGTCCGGATGGCGAATAGACAGTGCGGGCGGTGATACTGCCTGCCCAAAAAAACCAAACCTCTATCTATCTCTGCATCATGAAAGTTCTTTTCACTCATTCCCTGAAGGCGGGCCTGCTGGCTGCTACGCTCCTCACCTCCTGCCCCCTGCTGGCGCAAGTGCAGCGGGTGGAAACCGTCACGGCGACTTCCTCTGAAGGCGTCATCAATGAATTCGGCCCGCAGTCCATCATCATCCGCTCCAGCACGGGCGCTGCGCCTTCCCGCTACACGTTCCGCGAGACCACCACGTACGTGGATGAGTATGGCAATCCTGTCTCCACCTCCGTGGTGAAGTCTGGCCTGCCAGTGACCGTGTATTACAGCCAGGAAGGCGATGCCATGGTGGCCTCCAAAGTGGTGGTGCGCGGCATCAATACCCCTACCCCTGCGGCAGTGGAAACCAGCCAGACCACGACCACAGGCGTGATCAATACCTACGGCCCTGAAGGCCTGGTGGTGCGCACGGAGACCTCGGCAGATCCTCTTCGTTACACCTTCAGCAAGACCACCACCTATGTGGATGAAAATGGCCAGCCTGTCTCCATCGAGACCGTGAAGTCCGGCCTGCCTGTGACTGTGTATTACACGCGCAATGGTGACAGCCTGGTGGCCAATAAGGTGATCGTCCGTCGCTCGGCCGCTGTCGTGCCCGTGCCTGCGCCGACCGTGGAAAAGAAAACCACCACGACCACCCGCAGCACCATCATCAAAGGCGACGACTGAGCCGCCTAACAGATTTTGCAATTTTCCTATCACCTCAAACCCACCCACCTCATGAAAAAACTCGTTTATTCCTGCATCGGCAGCGTTTGCCTCCTGGCCCTGGCTTCCTGTGAATCCACCGACTATGACGACGATGATGAAGATCGTCGCGTGCAGACGCAGACCACCGTCACGGAGGAAGTCGTGCGCTCCACCCCGTATCCGGGAGTGATCCAGACCCAGACCACGACTGAGCAGGTGTACTAATCCTCGCCCCCCTTTCAGCTTTCCATAGCTGTCTCATCGCTGCCCTGGATGTTTTCCGGGGCAGCGTTTTTTATTCACTGTTAGGCTGAATCACCCCGGCAGGCGGGCGGACTCCGTCTTTCCCCAGGTGCTGGGGGAGAGCATGGTGGTGAGCCAGTGGCGCATGGCTTTGAAGCCGCGCATGAGGGTGCTATCCATCACCTCCTGGCAGCCGAACTGCTGCGCGATGGACTCCTCCAGGCGGCGGTAGCGGGGCAGGAGGATGAGGGCATTTCGCGGGCGGGTGGTGGCATCGCCACGCTGCGCCACGGTGGGGTGCAGCAGGCCCCGGCAGAGCACCATCTCCTGACTGCTGACGGGCACTTTTTTCTCCGGTAGGAGCAACCACGGGCGATAGACGAAGTGGGCGCTGGCGTGGCCTTCCTCCAGCTTCAACCAGCCCAGGGTGCGCACGGGAACGCCCTCGGTGCGGCGGGCCAGGAAGCCCTTCACCCCGCGATCCAGATCGGCCTTCTGGGCGCGTTTATTCAGCAGGAAATCCCGGCCCATGAGCGTGCCAAACAGGGTGAGGCGGAAGGACCACCCGGCCAGCAGCAGGCCGATGAGGATGAGGGTGAAGCACACCAGCAGCGCCGGGATGGGCGTGACGGGGATGAGAGCGGCGCTGCCCGTGACCAGCGTGAGCAGGCCCAGCTTCGTCAGCTTCAGCCCGGCATCCACAATGCCAAAGGGCGAGAGCGCGATGAGCACATTCAGCGCGTGCGAGCTGAGCCACACAGCGGCAAAGGCGAAGATGGAAAGCGGCACGGTGAGCCACGGCGTGTGCAGCACCGTCTCCAGTCCGGCGGCCAGAGGCAGCATGGCTAGGCCAGAGGCAGGCAGCCCCTCCAGCGCCTGGGTGGGGATGCGCTCCACCTGCGCCATGGCCAGGGCGACCAGGGGGACAAAGGCGGTGCTGGCCACTAGGGCGCTGGCTTTGTCCTCAAACAGCTCGGCAAAGTCCAGGGGCTTTTTCACCAGGGCCGGAGCGGCTGCGCCGAGGAAGTCCTTTAAAAAACACAGGCCGATGAGCGCCAGGCCCGTGCCCCAGGCATACGGATGGCAGTACCAGGGCAGGCGATGGCGCAGCGCGGGCTGGGTTTCATAATATTTCCACGCCCCGATGGCGCTCATGCCTAACAAAGGGCTGATGGCCACGCCGGTGATCTCGGACACGCCTTCCGCCAAGGCCACACCGGGCACGATCATGTCTGCCTGCAGTTTTTTTTCCAAGGTCTCCTTCGCGGGCGAAGGCACGCTTTCCTGAGCCACAGCGGGGGCTAGGCTGAGCAGGCCGAGGGTGAAGGTGAGGCAGACCGATTTGAAAAAGAGTGTATTCATGGCGGTGGCATCAGGGGTTGTGGACTGCGCAGACGGCACAGGATGCCTGAAGTCGGGCTTTTGCCAGTTACAATTTGCAGCGCATCTCCTACCCACCCTTAAAACGGTGCTCGCACATCGCCCGATCCCGTGCATACTCACCGATGCCTTTTAAAGCTCTTGGCCTTGACGCCAAAATTCTCCAAGCCATCGCCGAAGCTGGTTATACCGAACCTACCCCCATCCAGGCCGCTGCCATCCCGCCCATCATCGCGGGGAATGACCTCATCGGCATCGCCCAGACAGGCACGGGCAAAACCGCCGCTTTCACACTGCCAGTGCTGACCTGCCTGGCGAATGCCCAGGGCGAAGGCCAGAGCAAGCGCGGCACGAAAGTGCTGATCCTGGCGCCCACCCGTGAGCTGGTGGTGCAGATCGAAGAAAACGTCCTGGCTTATGCCAAGCACCTGCCGCTCACCATCGCGAAAGTCTTTGGCGGCGTGGGCGAGCGCCCGCAGATCAACTCCCTGCGCAATGGCTGCGACATCGTCATCGCCACTCCCGGCCGCCTCATTGACCTCATGGGTCAGGGCCACGGTGACTTCAGCGGGCTGAAGCACCTGGTGCTGGATGAGGCCGACCGCATGCTGGACATGGGCTTCCTGCCGAGCATCAAACGCATCGTCCAAAAGATGCCACGCAAGCGCCAGACGCTGATGTTTTCCGCCACACTTTCCAAGGAGATCGAGGCCCTGACGCATGAGTTCCAGAGCCACCCGAAGATCGTCCAAATCGGTCGCCGCTCAAACCCGGCGGAGACGGTGACGCAGCTCGTCTATGAAGTGCCCGTGCACCTGAAGCCCTCCCTCCTCAGCCACCTGCTGAAGGACGACCAGATGAACATGGTGCTGGTCTTTACCCGCACGAAACACGGCGCCGACCGCGTGGCGCGCAAGCTGGAACAGACCGGCGTGCGCTGTGCCACGCTGCATGCCAATCGCTCACAGAACCAGCGCCTGAAGGCCCTGGCCGATTTCAAATCTGGCGAGGTGCGCGTGCTGGTGGCCACGGACATCGCCGCGCGCGGCATTGATGTGGATGGCATCTCCCACGTGGTGAATTTTGACTTCCCCATGCATGCGGAAGATTACGTCCACCGCATCGGCCGCACCGGTCGTGCGCAGGCCATCGGAGACGCCATCAGCTTCATCAGCCCGGAGGATCAGTCCTCGCTGAAAGCCCTGGAGCGCTTCATCAATCGCGGCCTCATTCGCAAGAAAGCCGAAGGATTTGATTACAACGCCTCCGCGCCTCCCCGCAGTGAGGAGCCGCCACGTTATCGCGATCCGCGTTCCCAAGGGCGCGGTGGCCGGCCCCAGGGTGGCCAAGGTGGCGGCGGTGGACGCCCTCAGGGTCAAGGCGGTCAAGGTGGCGGTGGTCAAGGTGGACGCTCGCAAGGCCAGGGCGGGCAAGGCGGACGCCCCCAGGGTGAGCGGCCAGCTCGTGGTGGTCAGGGCGGTGGTCAGCCACGCCCCGCGCGTGCACAGTCCAGCAGCGGCCCAGCCTCTAGCCAGGGTGAATCGGAATCCGGCAGCAAACGCAGCCTGTGGAAGCGCCTCTCGGGCCGTTAAGAAAGATCGTTTGGAAGGGGGCGCGGCTGCGCGGCGTTTTGATGCTTGCCTCTTGCTGAGGCATTCTTCACGCTGCCGTTATGCGCTCCCTTTTACTTCCCTTTGTGTTCCTCGCCGCTGCGGCGCAGGCTGAGTTCACCCTGGAACAGCAGCAGGTGCCGCTGGAGGTGCTGCCGAAGGATCCCGCTCTGGCGAAGGTGGTGCTGCTGGCGGGCACGCCGAGCAATAAACCGGGCCAGCACGAGTACTTCTCGGGCTGCGCTTTGCTGATGGACTGGCTGAAGCAGGCACCCGGTGTGGCCCCGGTGATGGTGGCGGAGGGCTGGCCGAAAAATGAGGCGGTGCTGGAGGGCGCGCGCTGCGTGGTCATCTACATGGATGGCGGGGATAAGCTGTCCTTTCTCACGCCCGATCGCTGGGCCCGCATGCAGGCGCTGGTCGCCGCTGGCACGGGGATGGTCATCTTGCATCAGGCCATTGACTGCCCGGCGGGTCGCGCGGCAGATTTTAAGCAATGGTTCGGCGCTGTTTTCCAGAGTGACATCGGCTGCCGGGGCCACTGGGATGTGCAGTTTGACAGCGTGCCCGCGCACCCCATCAATCAAGGCCTAACCACCTTTGCTCTACCGAAAGATGGCTGGCTGTATAACCTGCACTTTGCCGAAAAAGGTGTGACGCCTCTGCTGGCCTGCCCCATGCCCGATAGCAGCCGCAAGAACGAAGCGGCGAAGGCCCACGCGGGCCGTGCCGAGACCGTGGCCTGGGCCTATGAGCGGCCGGCGGGCGGGCGCAGCTTTGGATTCACCGGCTGTGATCTGCATGCGAACTGGGCGAATGAAAACCAGCGCAAGCTGCTGCTGAACGGCATCCTTTGGACCAGCAAGCTGGAGGTGCCTGCGCAGGGCCTGGCCTCCACCACCACGCCCGAGGCCCTGGCCAAAAACTGGGACCGCAAAGTCTTCCTGAAAAAGCCTGCGAAGGCCACGAAGTAGCCCCCACCGCAGATCCATGGCATCTTTCCCACAAGAGGGCCTGAAACACCTGGCTGAAACCACGGGCCTTTCCGTCTCCACCGTCTCCCGCGTGCTCAGTGGCAAGGCGGCGGCGTACCGCATCAGCGCGGAGACTCAAGCCCGCGTACGCGAGGCGGCGGGGGCGCAGGGCATCGTGGTGAATGAGATCGCCCGGGGCCTGCGCCTGCGCACCACGCAGACCATCGGCCTCATCATCCCCGATGTGTCGAATCCCTTCTTCGCCGCGCTGGCCCGGCAGGTGGAGCACCTGGCGCGCGCGCAGGGTTACTCCGTGCTGCTGGCGGACTCGCAAGAAAGCACGGAGGTGGAAGCGGAGGCCGTGCGGCTCATGCGCAGCCGTCGGGTGGATGGCCTGGTCGTGGCTCCCGTGGGGCTGGAGGCTGCGCATTTGCAATCGCTCCGTGCCGAGCAGTGGCCGCTGGTGCTGATGGACCGCGTGCCTGCGGGCTTCACCGGCCCCTGTGTCACCAGTGACAACCGCCAGGGCACCCGCCTGGCCATGCGCCACCTCATCGGCCACGGGCACCGGCGCATCGTCTGTCTTCAGGGCCTGCCGGGCTCCTCGGCTAACCAAGAGCGTGTTCACGGCTACCGCCAGTCTTTGAAGAAGGCGGGCCTGCCCGTGGATGAGGCCCTCATCATCGGCCATGACTACGCCATCGAGACCGGGCGCGAGGCCGTGCAGCAGCTCTTTCGCAGCAGCCGCCCACGGCCCACGGCCATCCTGGCGCTGGGGAATCTCATTGCCCTTGGGGCCTTGCAGGCGCTGCGCACGCTGAAGCTGAAGGTGCCCCGCCAGGTCTCCCTCATCTCCTTTGATGAGCAGCCCTGGGCCGAGCTGATCGATCCCCCACTGACCACCCTTTCCCAACCCATCGAGGCGCTGGCGGAGCGTGCCATGAGCCTGCTTTTTCAGCAGCTCCACCCCACCGCTGCGGCCCCCGCTAAAGCGAAGCTGGTGCTACCCGTCACGCTCATTTCGCGTGGCTCTGTGGCCCCCTTGACCCGATCTCGTTAGAATAAGATTGACCGAAAGAACTCTTTTGCGCAAACGTTTGCGCTTTACCCAGCCATGAAACTCACCACCCACCTCCTGCTGCCTGCTTTGGCCCTGGGCCTCGCTGCTTGTAAACCCTCCTCCCCGGCCTCTGCGGATGCGGGAAAACCCAAGGTGGCGCTGGTGATGAAGTCGCTGGCGAATGAGTTCTTTAGCAACATGGCGGATGGGGCGAAGAAGCACCAGGCCGCCCACAGTGCCGACTATGAGCTACTCGTCAGCGGCATCAAAAATGAAACGGACCTCACCGAGCAGGTGAACCTGGTGGAGCAAATGGTGGCGCAGGGAGCCAAGGCCATCGTCATCGCCCCGGCCGATTCCAAGGCCCTGGTGCCTTCCTTGAAGCGGGCCCAGCAGGCAGGCGTGCTGGTCATCAACATTGACAACAAACTGGACCCCGAAGTCCTGAAACAGGCCGCGCTCAGCGTGCCCTTTGTGGGCCCGGACAATCGTGAAGGAGCGAAGCGTGTGGGCGAGGTTTTGGCCAAGAAACTCAAGGCCGGGGATGAAGTGGCCATCATCGAAGGCATCACCACCGCCTTCAATGGCCAGCAGCGCCGCGCGGGTTTTGAGGATGCGATGAAGACCGCAGGCATGAGCATCGTCAGCGTGCAGAGTGGCCAGTGGGAAATGGAAAAGGCGAACACCGTGGCCGCTGGCATCCTCAGCGCGCACCCGAACGTCAAAGCCCTGCTGTGTGCCAATGACAACATGGCCCTGGGTGCTGCGGCGGCGGTGCAGTCCGCTGGCAAAACCGGGCAGGTCCTCATCGTCGGCTTTGATAACATCACCGCGCTGCAACCCCTGCTCACCGAAGGCCGCGTGCTCGCCACCGCCGATCAACATGCGGATCAACTCGCCGTCTTCGGCATCGAAGCCTCGCTGAAAGTGCTGAAAGGTGGCGCGTCGCCAGCGGACCAAACCACCGCGGTGGATGTGATCGCGAAGTGAGTTGGGCTAAAGACGGCAAACATCCCTCTACACCCATCATGCGGCATCTTCTTTTTCTGTTGGGCTCAGCCTGTAGCTTACTGATGAGCTGCTCCGTCTGCCCAGTGTCAAATGAAGTCCCGCAGGTGGAACTGATTCCAAAAGTCACGGCTGAGCACATTCACTTACGAGCGGTTCTCCACTCGCGTTCGACGCGGTCTGTGGCTCTAGTGGATCATTATGGTTTTGTAACTTTGAACGTGAGTTCAGCCGTTGGACCAAATCGGTTTGGGAGTTGCGCGTTCATCATAAGGAAGCGCGCCGATTGGAACCAGGTAAAAATGCTCTCAGCGGACCAACCCCTGATACTGGAAACCTCTATCCCTTACCATCGCATGCCTAACGGCTGGTTGTTATCAAACTCTGCGAGCGGACGCAGTCAAGTGGACTACCTTACATGGGACCGCCAGCTCAAAGCCACCTTTCGCTACTCGGTTGACCGAAAATCGCTACCTCGGTTTTGGTGGCTCTCTGGAAAACGTTTTCTGGCCAGTCCACTGGAGAAGGACCTGACATTCCAACTAAAACCATGACGAGATTCACCACGTCTATCTCAGCTTCTAAACATTTTCTTTCGTCTTGTTTCGCTCCCTCATGAACTTGCGCCGCTGGACTGACTTCCTGGTACTCATGGCCGTGTGGGCGGGCATGATCGTGCTCTTCGGCCTGTTGCGGGACAGCTTCTTCAGCGTCTCCACGCTCGGGTCAGTGGCGAATCGCATCCCGGCGCTGGCGCTGGTGGCCACAGGCATGACGCTGGTGATGGTGACCGGCGGCATTGATCTCTCCGTGGGTTCCGTGCTCGGCTTTTGCGGTGCGGTGGTGGGTGTGCTGATGGCAGACCAGCAGTGGGGTCTGCCGGGGGCGCTTTGCGCTAGCCTCCTGGTGGGCACGCTGATGGGCGGGCTCAATGGCCTGGTGAGTGTGAAGCTGCGCCTTCCCTCTTTCATCGTCACTCTGGGCATGCTGGAGATCGCACGCGGGCTGGCCTTTCTCACCACGGATTCACAGACGAAGTACATCGGTGCGAGTGTGGAGTCGCTCGGCGCACCCATCGGTGGTCTGGTCATCTCGCCTGCCTTTGTGATCGCGCTCGTCATCGTGGCCTGCGGGCAGGTGATGCTGTCACACATGACGTTAGGTCGTCACTTGATCGCCATCGGGGCGAATCGCGAGGCCGCGCTCATTTCTGGGGTGCCGGTGGATCGCCCGCGCATCTTAGCACACGCTTTGTTAGGCCTGCTGACGGGCCTCGCCGCCGTCTTCAACTGCTCTCGCC
>DMMK01000265.1 GCA_003453085.1 Verrucomicrobiales bacterium | reverse complement strand
GCCATTGCCCATGCAGCGTTCACAGCGGCCTTCGCCCGAGTTGAAGGAGAAAAACCCCGGGGTCACGCCCTGGGCCTTGGCATCTTCGCTTTCGGCAAAGAGGGCGCGGATGGCATCAAACGCCCCCACATAAACAGCCGGGGTGCTGCGCGGGGTGCGCGCAAGCGGCGACTGGTCCACCATGATCACCTGGGTGATCTTTTCATGACCTGTGATGGAGCGCACACGGCCCGGTTCATCCTCACTGACTTCGCCACGCAGACGCTGGAGATTCCGGAACAGGACTTCATGAACGAGAGTACTTTTGCCGGAGCCGGAGACACCCGTGATGCAGCAAAACACGCCCAAGGGAATGTCCACATTGAGGTTCTTCAGGTTGTTCTGCCGGGCGCCTTTGATCGAAAGGAAGGGGCTTATCTCTAGCTCGGCCTTGGCTGCTCCTTTCCGCGACTTTGCCGGGACGGGTGATGGCTCAGCCCCCGGAGGATTCACGGGGCGTCGCACCGCCGGTACGGGAATGCGTTTACGCCCGGTCAGGTAATCCGCCGTCAAGGAACCGACCTTCTTCTCCAGACCTTCCAACGGGCCATCATAGACCAAGTACCCGCCCTTGTCGCCACGGCCCGGACCGATCTCGATGACATGATCCGCCGCACGCATGACCGACTCTTCATGCTCCACGACAAGCAGTGTATTGCCCTTGTCACGCAGTCCTTCCATGACGCCGATGAGACGGCCAATGTCACGCGGGTGCAGGCCGATGCTCGGCTCATCAAGAACGAAAAGGGTGTTCACCAGCGAGGCCCCCAAGCAGGTGGTCAAGTTGACCCGTTGCAGCTCACCTCCGCTCAAGGTACGGGTCTGCCGGTCCAGATGGATGTAGCCCAGGCCTGCGCGCTCCAGGTAGCTGAGGCGGCCACAAATTTCATCTCGTAGCATCTGGGTGGCACTGTCGCCTGGGGTGACCGGCCAACCCTGGGCAAAAGGCAGCAGTTCAACGACAGGCAGGTTCCACAGATCAGCGATGGTGCGGCCCGCGATGCGGAAGTTGTAGGCGTCTTTTTTCAGGCGGCCACCGTCACAGTCCATGCAGGTGGTGTAGGCACGGAAACGGCTGAGGAAGATGCGCACGTGCATCTTGTAGGCGCGGCTTTCCAGCCACCTGAAAAAGCCCTTCACGCCATACCATTCGCCATTTTGCCAGGCTTCTTCGGGGTCCGTGCCCGCGCCTTCGACGAGCCATTTTTGCTGATCTTCAGGTAGGTCGCAGAACGGAGTGTCGAGATCCACACCTTTCTTTTTTGCCGCACGTTCCAGGTCATCCTGGCTTTCCCGATATGTGCTGCCGGTAAAGGCACGCACCAGCCCACCGCGAATGCTCAGCGATTCATCTGGCATGGCCTTGCGTAGGTCCAGTCCCAGGGTGCGGCCAAAGCCCTTGCAGGTGGGGCAGGCCCCGATGGGACTGTTAAAGGAAAACAGGCCCGGCGTAGGCGCAGGAATCTGGATATCACAGTCCGCACAGCGCCAGTCGGTGGAAAAAGACAGCGTCTCGCTGCCCAGCACGACCGTCATCTGGCCCTTGCCCAGACGCAGGGCGGCCTCAATGGCTTCGCTGAGACGCGACTTTTGGTTAGGCTCCAGGGGCAGACGATCCTGGATGATGAGGGCCACGGCGGGCAGCTTGCGCCCCTTCATCGCCTCTGGCTCATCCGTGCGGATGGATTCGCCGTAAAGCCAGACACGCAGGTAACCCTGGCTTTGAAGGAAAGGGAAAAAGTCGCCCACCTGGGTGTCTTTCGGCACAGGCACACCAAAACAGACCAGGGCCTGTTTGCCCGCATGGACGGCCATCAGCTCATGCTGAATGCTTTCTGGCGTCTCCGGCTTCACCGGACGATGGCACTCGGGGCACTGCCCTTCGGCCAACCGGGGAAACAGCATCTTCAGGTAGTCATTGATCTCCGTGATGGTGCCCACGGTGCTGCGGGTGGAGCGGATGTTGTTCACCTGCTCAATGGCAATCGCCGGGGGAATGCCGTGGATGGCATCTACCTTCGGTTTGTCCATGCGCTCAAAGAACTGGCGAGTGTAAGGGGAAAAGGTCTCCACATACCGGCGCTGGCCCTCGGCGTAGATGGTATCAAAGGCGAGGGAGGACTTGCCAGAGCCACTGGGCCCCGTGACGACACAGAGTTTTCCCAAGGGCAGATCCAGATCAATCCCGCGCAAGTTGTTCTGCCAGGCCCCACGGACCTGGATGACATCGCTGGCGGCTGGGGAAGCTGGAGACTTGGCGGCAGGTTTCTTCGGCATGGGGGAACTGGAAAGTATAGTTACGTCCCATGCAGTTCAAGTGAACGCTTGTTTTTGGGCGCAATTCTCTTTTTTCCCGGGCAGCTCTGCCCTGGATTCTCCAATTTCGGTTCATTCTGTAGGTCGGGGAGGGGCCAGTTTAAGCTGTAGCAGCTCAGGAACCTGCGCGGCCTGCCTCTCATAGTCGTTGTGCTCGATCAGGGCCAAACATTGGGGGGACTCCCAAAGCCAGCGGACAACTTTGCGGTCTGGACCAGCCGCCGCAGACGTGTTTTTGGGAGCCATGGCCAGCCTCTGCTTCAGGTGTTGGCCTGCCTTGATGAACTTCTCTCTAAATTTGGACGGTTCGATGGCTCCAGAATCGCGTCGGTTGTAAAGGGTGATCGTGACCCGGACAACCCGCCCGTCCACAAACTCGACAATGGCTTCCTGAGCTTCCATCTCTTTTGCCAGGAGGGTGAGGGAAGTGC
>DMMK01000529.1 GCA_003453085.1 Verrucomicrobiales bacterium | reverse complement strand
AAGTTGATGACATCGTAACCTTCGCTGTTGAGGGCGATGTTGTTGCCTTCGTTGACCACGGTGTAGGCATTGAAGGCCAGGAAGGGAATGAACCAGCGGCAGGTGTAGTAGTCCGCCATGAGGCTGTAGTGGACGAGGGTGCTGTTTTCATCGCTGTTTTTAGGCAGGCGCAGGCCCAGGTTGCCAGAGAGGTGAAAGTCTCCGAATCCTTTTTGGGCCGCCATGAAGAGGTCCCATTCGCCGCCCCCACGCCCCTGGAAGACTTCGCGGTCACCTGTGGGGACTTTGAAGTTGAAGCCTGGGGTGAGGATGAACTGGTGGGCTTCATCATCAATGAGCGCATACTTCAGGCCCAGGGCCAGGTCCATCCAGCCTTCGGGATTGGCAATGGCATCGTTGTTGATGTCAAAGTAACCGTCCTGGGTGGCGATGATGGCCAGGCGATCTGTCAGGGCGTAGCGGATCTGCAAGGCGTAGAGCTGGGCATTGCCACCGCCGAGGAAGGAATCGTCAATGTTGTGGTAAACAAAGACGGGGCGCAGTTCTGACCGGATCACCGCATCTTCATGGAAGAAGGGATTGGCGACGGGTGAGATGGTGTGCTCCTTCCAGCTCACTGCTTCCACCGGCGGGGTGGGAGCCTTGGCGGAGATGTCCGGAGTGCCGGCCTGGGCGGCGGTGATGAGTGAAACGGCTGCACATGTGCCCAGGCTGAGGCTGCGCAACCACCGAGGGTGGGAGTATGGGTGATGGTCCATGCATCGAATCAAGCATGGTCTTCCTCTGCATGATCCTCCCGCCTTGGCATTGAGTGAGCCTGGATTTCGCAGGCTAGGGAATCAGGCTTTCCTGGAAGGAGGCAAGTTCCCGGACCGTCTGTGAATCCAGCACGTCATAAAAGGCGCGGTGTGCCCGGTAGAGCAGGGGCTTGAGGCGGCAATTGTGCGTGATGGGGCAGCTATTGGTCGCGGGAGTGAAACACTCCACCAAGTCTCCGCTTTCGATCAGGCGGACGATCTCTCCGATCTTCGTGCCAGGGGTGTGCGCGGCCAACATCAGCCCGCCACCGGCACCTCGGCTCGTTTTCAGCCAACCGCTCTGGGTCAGCCGCTTGGCCACTTTGGTGAGGTGATTGAGGGAGATGCCATAAAAGGCGGCCATCTCCCGGGTGGTCACTTTTTTATCCGGATGATTCATCAGGTAGATGAGCAGCCGGAGGGCGTAGTCGGTGTGGTAGGTGAGCTGCAAAGCGGGTGGAACTGACGATATAAGGAAGCCTTTTTGAAAGTCATTGAAAGAACGCTTTTCAAAATAGATATTTAATATACCTATTAAAGCATGCAAAGCACAAGTTCTCATCTCCCAGACCTCGAGGGCCGTGCCGAAATCGAGCAGCTCGTGAATGCTTTTTATGACCGTGTGCGGGGCGACGATCTGCTAGGTTTCATCTTCAATGAGGTGGCACATACCGACTGGGCTGCGCATCTGCCAAAGATGTACTCCTTTTGGGAGCAGGTGATTTTTCGCACCGGCGGTTACACGGGCAATCCGCTGGCGGTGCATGCACGGCTGGTGCCGCTGACGGCGATGGGGAAGCCGCAGTTTGACCGCTGGCTGCAGATTTTCCAAAGCACGGTGGACTCTCTGTTTTCGGGGCCAAACGCGGATCACATCAAAAACTGCGCGGCCGACATGGCGCAGGTGATCCATCGCCGGATCAACCCAGAGGCAGATCACAGCGCCCACCCTGTCGGGCTGACCCCGGAGCAGCGTGCTCGTTATGCCGCTGCCAGTCAGAGCTGACCACCCTTTCGCGTTTTTGCCCTTACGAGGCAACGCGCGTGAACCCAACCCAACACCACCCCTACCATGAAAAAAGCAGTCCTCCTGTTCTCCTTCGGCCTTTGCCTCACAGCCTTTGCCGCAGAGCCCGCCGCCCCCAAGCCGCTCAACACCACCTGCCCGGTCAGTGGTAAGGCGGCAGATCCGAAGATCACCTGGGTTTATGAAGATCAGACCTTCGCCTTCGCCGACGAAGCCAGCCGCCAGAAGTTCGAAGCAGACCGTGCGGCCAGCCTTTATCAAAAGCTGGGAGGCAAGGCGGCACTTGAGGCGGCAGTGGAACTTTTTTATGTGAAGGTGCTGGCCGACAAGCGGGTGAACCACTACTTCGAAGACATCAGCATGATCAAGCAGAAGCGGAAGCAGAAGGAGTTTCTGGCCGCTGCGCTTGGCGGGCCAAACCCCTATGTGGGCAAGGACCTGCGCACGGCACATGCCGACCTCGACGGTCTCAATGACACCCACTTTGATGCCATTGCCGAGCATTTGCAGGCCACCCTTCAGGAGCTCAAGGTGGATCCTGCGCTCATTGCCCAGGCGATGGCCATCGTCGGCAGTACCCGCGATGCGGTGCTGAACCGGCCACAGTCTGCCAAGCCCTGATCCTGGGAGCCTGGCCATGAGATGCCCTGCCGGTGTGATGGCCGGCAGGGCATGCTTTTGGTTAGGAGATTCCGGTCAGGCCGTCAGGGCGTGCTTTTCAATGCTGATGATCTGCATGGCCATGCGCTGGCCCTGGGCCTTGAAGGTGATGGTGTCGCCCTCCTTCCGGTGCAGGGCTGCCCTGCCCACGGGGGCATCGGCAGAGATGCGGCCGGCAACGGCATTGGCCTCATGAGGATAAACGATCTGGATGAAAAGGTCATCATCCTCGGAGGATTCGATGGCGTTGAGGGAGCGAAGGCGTACGCGGTCGTAGTAGTGAATTTTGGACATAGTTTGTTAGGTTGAAAATGTGAAGTAATGCCAGGCCGGAGGCCTGGAATGAAGGCATGGACTCTCCATCCCGGTCGGAATGCCGGGTGTCAGGGGAGCCGTGGGAAGCGCCGGATCAGCCTTCGTTGGCCTTGACGGCCTTCAGGCTGGAGATGGCGAAGTCAGGGTGGGCCTCAAGCATCCGCTGGGTGGCCTCGGCCAGTGCAGCTTCCCGGGTCGCTGCTTGGATGCAGTGACGGGACTCTGCGGTGAGCCTGCCAAAACCAGCCTGGCAGGTCAGGGTGCCGGTGACCTTCCAAAGCGATTCATGCGAAGGCGCATCCAGTGCGCTGCCGACATGGACGGGAGGATCCTCCAGCCCCTGCCAGGTTTGTTTCAAAGATGTAATGAGCCTGCTGACAAAGGATGCAAGAGATGAGGGGAAGGCCTCGGGGGCCTTCTGCAAATGGACATGATTCATGATGTGAAAAGAGAAATCGCGGCGATGCCATCAGGCGCGCAGCGGAGTTTGTCTGAATGCCAGTTGAGAGGTGCGGAGCAGCCCGGAAGAACACCAGGGCTGTCCGCTCACACCCGGCTTGCGCCCAGGCGGTGGCAGAAGGGCACGCCCATGCCTTTCGCTGCCGTGCAGGCGCGATGGCTAGAGTGAGGCGTCTCTTTTTTCACGATGAAGTCAAGAATAACGCGGCTTTGCCAAAAGGCAAGCCATTCAGGTCCTCTTTTGGTTCTTTTATTGGTTAGGTGAGAGCCGCCTGCTTCTTTTCAGGCGTTTTCTGTGGCGCTGTCTTTTGAGGGACCGATAGCAGTTCACAGAGGCGTATGAGGTCGTCCTCAGTGATGTCCACAAACGAGTCCAGACTGCGGAGCGCGGCCACGATTTCTTCATGGGTCGGCTCCGGCTTGGCCCCTTTGGGCCGCCGAGGACGGTGGGTCAAAAAGGCCGGGTAGCGTCGCCAGCGGAAGCAGAGGTTCAGCAGGACAGCCAAGCCAACCATCATGAGGGCATTGGTGAGAATGGGGAATAGCACAAAGCCTAAGCCCAGATCACGAATGTCGGGGCCGCCAATGACGGCCATCAGGGCCGTGGCTCCTCCGGGTGGATGGATGCATTTGAACTGGTGCATGACCCCGATGGCCAGGCCCACCGCGCAGGCACCGGCGATGGCCTGATGAGGAATGTATCGTGCGCAGAGAACACCGACGAGTGCGGACAGTCCATGGCCGGCGATAACGGGCCACGGCTGGGAGAGCTGACCGTGCGGCACGGCGAAAAGCAGCACCGCGCTGGCTCCCATGGAGGCCACCACCAGGCTGCCGTCCGTACCATCCAGCCCGAGCTGAACCAGCAGGATGAGGAGGAAGATCGAGAGGATCCCACCTAGGGTGGAAATGAGCTTTTCCTTGTAACTGACGGCGCTGAGTTCAATGCCGAGCTTTTCTTTCCACGATTCCATAGGCCGATTAAAAAATGCTGAGGCTTCCCTCAGGGTGACAGGCAGGCACAGTAGGACGGGCCCACCAATCGCTGTACAGCCTGCCCCAGTCGCTGACGCTGCGCTGGCGACACACAAAACCCTCGCGGCAGAGCATGGGGTCCGGCTGGGTGATGGCGGAGGCGGTGATGCCTGTGGCCCTGCGGAAGAAAGCATACAGGAGCCGTAACGTCAGCCAGGAGCGGAGCCGGCACAGGGGTGATCCAGCCATCTGGAAATCTGCCTGCAGCCACTGGGCATTGGGGGTGGCGGCCCGGGCCATTTTGGTGACTAAGCTGCGCAGCTCTTCCTCACGAAAGCAGTCCAGAAAAAAGCAGGTGACGATGAGGTCAAAGGTAGCTTCGGGAGGCTGCCATTCCCGTGCGTCGGCCTGCACAAAGGTGATGCCTGAATGTCCGAACCCAGCCTGCGCGAGCCGTTTGCGTGCCCGCTGCAGCATGCCTGCGCTGGAGTCCACCACAGTCGCCCTGGCGTAAGGAAAGGTGCGGCGGTACTCAAGCAAGAATCGGCCATCGCCTTCGCCGAAAATCAGGGCATTGGCAGGAGGCGGCAGCAGGGGTAGAAAGGCGGTGCGGCAGCGCTGGAGTTTCTTCCCGGCGAATAGCCATTCCATCCAGTGATAGTGGGGCGCCAGGGTGTCGAAACTCATGAGGAGGGGCGGCAAATTTCAGGGGCTGAGAAGCATGGGCACAGGCTCCAGGTGAAATCATCGGCATGCGATTATATCGTGCCACGATAAAAGTCAATCATGGCATGGTTCGTGATTCATCGGCAGCACCCAGCCATGCCTAAGCCACGAAAAATCTCCCAGAGCCAGTATGAAACCCTCGCCGCCTTCCGCTTTGCCCTCCGGCAGTTTTTGCGCTTCAGCGAGCAGGCGGCCCAGGGCGCGGGGCTGACACCGCAGCAGCACCAGGCCATGCTGGCCATCAAGGGCTTTCCAGGCCGTGCCAGGGTGACGGTGGGGGAGCTGGCGGAGCGGCTTCAGATTGCCCATCACAGCACGGTGGGGCTGGTGGACCGGCTGACGGTGGAAAAGCTGGTGACTCGGGAGCCTTCGAAGGAAGACCGCCGTCAAGTGTTCGTCAGCCTGACCAAGCGCGGGGAACGGCTGCTGGAGGGACTGTCCTCCGTGCATCAGGAGGAGTTGCGGCGCATCGGCCCGGAACTCCGGGAACTGCTTGAGGAAATGACCGGCGGGGAAGGGGACAGGTGAACGGAGCCTGTCATCCGCAGTTGAACAAACGCGCAGCCGGGCCTAGCAAATGGGCCCATGAAACTCTCGACCTGGAACGTCAATGGCATCCGTGCCTCCCTGAACAAAGGCCTGCGTGAATATCTCCTCGGCAGCGATGCCGATGTCATTTGCCTGCAGGAAACCAAGGCGATGGAATCCCAGGTGGACCTGGCCTTTTTGTCCGGTTACCAGGCGGTCTGGAACAGTGCGGATAAAAAGGGATACTCTGGCACTTGCATCCTCAGCCGGGTGCCATGGAAGGGC
This sequence comes from Verrucomicrobiales bacterium, assembly GCA_003453085.1. Lineage (GTDB taxonomy): Bacteria > Verrucomicrobiota > Verrucomicrobiia > Verrucomicrobiales > Verrucomicrobiaceae > Prosthecobacter. The sequence continues at coordinate 1,702 of DMMK01000529.1, read as the reverse complement.
CACACCCTGGGCTTGGGAATCGGCGAACATGATCGCGAGGGCCGTGTCATCACCACCGAGTTCCCCGACTTTTATCTCGTTACGGTCTATACGCCCAACAGCAAGGCGGAGCTCGCCCGCCTGCCCTACCGCCTGGAGTGGGATGCGGCCTTTCGCCAGTATCTGAAAAAGCTGGAGGTGAAAAAGCCGGTGCTGACCTGTGGCGATCTGAACTGTGCCCACCAGGAAATCGATCTGGCCAATCCGAAGTCCAACCGCATGAACCCGGGATTCAGCGACGAAGAGCGTGCCAGCTTCACCCAGCATCTGGAGGCCGGATTTCTGGATGTGTTCCGCGAATTCGATAAGTCGCCTGGGCGCTACACGTGGTGGACACAGCGCACCTCGGATGCACGGGCCAAGAACATCGGGTGGCGGCTGGACTACTGGCTGGCTTCGGCAGGCTTGCGTCCCGCCATCACTTCATGCACGATCCGGGACGACATCCATGGCAGTGATCATTGCCCTGTCGAAATGGTGATCCAGCTCTGACACTTCCCGTTATGAAAACTCTTCTTTTCGCCGCAGTCATCATTGCTGCAACTCTGCACGGGGCCGAGCCGCCGAAGCCAGCGGAGGTGACTTACAAAGAGCTGAAGTGGCTGGACGACGTTTACTTTCTCAACGGCAAACCCTTCTCCGGCCTGGCGCGTGACAAGCATAAGGATGGGAAACCGAAGGGGGAATACCCCTTCACCGAAGGCAGGCTGCATGGAGTCGTCCGCGAGTGGTGGGAGAACGGGCAGCTTTCCACCGAGACGCATTTTGAAAAGGGCCAGCGCCATGGCTTGAACCGCTATTGGTCCAAGAGCGGCGAGCTGATGAAGGAACAAGTTTACGACCGCGACAAATCGGTGAGCGAGAAGCACTACGACGTCAAATAGGACGGGGAGAGGATAAGCGTTCGTGGCTTATTCAGACTCCAGCCTGCCCTGATTGTGTCGGTATCCCTGAATCATGCCTTGGCCGATATCGAGGTTGTACATTTTTTGCAGGTCCTTGAGTTCCAGCAAGGTCCAGGGGACGAGCGGGTTGGCCCCGTTCTTGGTGTAAACGAGGTCATCTGCCAGGTAGATGCAAGAGTGGAAGGCATTGCCTTTGGGATTGATGAACATCAGCACATCGCCAAAGCGATAAGGGGGCTCGACTTGCTGGAAGTTCTCCAATACCGCGCTGGAGGCGAGGTGGGAGTCCAGGTAGTAGTCCTGTGCCGTGAAGTTGAAGAAGTTCAACGTCGTCCAGTGGCAGTCCGGGAAGCGGATGTGTGTGGTGAAGTCGTCGCCTGGAAAGGTGTACAGCAGCTTGCGGGGCAGGGCGGGCAGGACATGGAGGAGGTCCAGATGCTCGATGCCGGACATGGAAGCAGTAGCTCGGAAGAGGGGTTCCAGCTCCTTGCGCCGGAGGTTCAGGCCGGTGGACCAGTAGTCGAGCATCTCCTGCATGTTGCTGCCTGGATTTACCTCCAAGCGGGCAATCAGGGTGCGGGTGCGGGTGAGCTTCTTTTTGATCAACTGCGCTTCGGAGTTGGATTCGGCCAGTCCCAGCAGGAGAGGAATGTCACTGAAGGCGAGGGTGTCTCCCCGGTGGTAGGCCAGGTGGCGGATGGCGGAGATGAGTGCTGGCGGGGGCCCTGAGTCCTGAGCCCATCCGTCCAGCTTCCCGC
>DMMK01000170.1 GCA_003453085.1 Verrucomicrobiales bacterium | reverse complement strand
CCCGGCGTCGCCGGTTGCTCCTTAAAGCCGTGATCCTGCTACAGCAGTGCACGCCTGCGGCGGAGCTCCCGGCGATGTATTCCAGGCAAGGCAGCCTCAAACTCCGTCCAGGATGAACTCAACCGGATGCACTCGCATTGAGTTGCCTTCAGGACACCACCTCCTGCCGTGCATTCATGCAGCGCCTGGACAATCCAGGGATAGTTAGGCGATTCCTCAGGCAGCTTGTTCAGCCGCACGGCCTGCCATTCCGCGCCCAAAAGGTGGAAGACCCGGCACAAAATGGGCGTCAGTTCCGGCTCGCGACCTGCGGGAACCAGAAAGTCCAGTCGCTCTCCTTTCACCTCTCCCAGCCCACCCAAGAAACCGAGGTGCTGGAGATGACGGCGCACCCCTTCCACCTCGGGCCCGATCATTAGCGGAGCAATGGCCAAAGGAGCCTCATGATCATCACGCACCACGGCGATCGCGAGCGTAAAGCCTTCATGAAACTCTTCCCACCACAGGCTCACCCAGTCCCAGCGAAGGAACGGCGTGCGCACGGCGCTTTGCTCCAGCAGGGCATCCCAGCAGGGTTCCAGGGCTTTGAAGCCTGCCTCGTCACGGATGATGTCCAGCTTCACTGGCCACCTCCTTTCGCCATGATCAGCTCAGCCAGTTTCAGGCGCGCCTCATAGAGCTTGCCCATGTCGTCATCCCAATCGCCAAAACCTCGGGCAAAGGTAGCCGCCAGATCCAGAGTTTCTTTTTCCAGCCCCAGATCCTTGGCCAGCATGAGGTAATCATAATCCTCCGCCATTTCCCGCAGCCATTTCAGGCGGATGCTGGCCACAGGCATGTGCGCGCCATGCCGCTTCTGCGTGGCCGGGTAGATGTAGCTGCCGTCACCATTGTAAACCCGGTCTTCCGTGTGGTGGAATGAGCCCGCATCCGCCCACACATCCACACCCGGGCTGGCAAAAAGCGTGTCCCAGTAGGTCAGTCCGGTGATGCTATGTCGGGGCATCACCCAGGCCAGCACGCGGTGATTCATGGCCGGATAGTCCAAGCACCAGACGGGAGGATTCGATTCTTTGAGCTGCTGTGGTTTGCCATGCGCATCCTCCCAGTCACCGGGCATTTGCACCAGCGCAGCATAACACCACACCTCATCCCCGGCAGCGATGCGCCGGGCGATGTCACGCTTGCCGTTAGGCGATTCCATGTCCTCCCAGACTTGGGAGAAGTGCGGCACCCAGATGTCCACATTGCCATCCAGCCGTCCCCACCACCAGTTGTCAGGTGCAGGCTGCTCCGTCACCAGCAAAGGCACCTTCACCTGGTGCGTGGCCTCCACTTCATTGAAAAAGTCTCCCCAGCGCCGCACCCTTGCATAGGCATCGGCGTCGTTCGGCTCATCCAGCGATCCCATGATGACGTAACCTCGCGATTCGGCGCGCAGCTTTTTCATCAGCTTCATCCAATCCGCCACATAGTTCATCGCTTCTTTCCGGTCCTTCTCCAAAGGGTCGGCAAAGGGCCATTCCGGCCAGATGGGCAGCCCGAGGGTGCTTACATGCCGGTGCAACAGGTGCTTACGCATGCCCGCCTCCACCTTGGCCTCATTGATCTTGCCCGTGGCACCGTCCGGATAGGTCGAGTAAGTCTGGTCAATGCTCAGCCGATGCTGTGCCAGCAAATCGTAGTACTCATTTAGCAAAACCAGCAGTTCAGGCTCCGGTGGTTCTTTTTGGCGGTCAAAACCATGAACTTCGGCGATCCGGCGCCAAATGGTCATGATGGAGGTGCGTAGGCGCGGCACGACGGGCAGGTCAAAAGGCAGCACCTTCACGGAGATCTGGCGCGTGGCCAAAAACAGTCGGCCGGGCCCCAGCACACGCACCTCTCCTTTGTACACGCCAGGCGGGGAGGCATAGGGCACATGCACATCCACCCAGTAAGGCTGATTGACGCTTTTTACCTCGGGCAGCTCCTGCCAGGCAAAGGTCTGCGGCACCAGCGCATCCGGGTATTCACCAGCGGGCAGCGGCGACATCGGCGTGGACTTCGAAACCTTCACATAATGCTCGCGCAGCAGCACCGGGGCCGGGATTGTTTTGCCCTCTGGCCCTGTCAAGGACGTGGCCTCCAAAGTGACTTTCCGCACCTCTTCAGGAGCTCCGCTCACCACGATTTGTAAAGCTTCCCATTCACCTCGGGCCGCCTGCAATTCCAGCTTCGTCACCAGAGGCAAGTCTTCCGTGCGGGAAACACGGGTCATCGCATCGGTGAGCGATACCTTCAGTTCTCCATGCATCGCCGTGGCCAGCAGAGTGAGTACGAAAACGAGGGCTTTCATACGGCGAGCGCCTCCTGGTAAACTTGTTCGTAACCTCGGGCTGCCACAGCGATGTCAAACCGCTGCACGGCATGACGGCGCAGGCTTTCAGGCGAAAGCGGATGGGCGAGGGTGTCTTCCCACGCTTTGGCCAGCGCCTCGGCCGCCTTCACCGGCACAACCTGGCCCACTCCTTCCAACAAACGCGCGCAGTCCCCGACATCGGTGGTGACGCAGGGCACACCACAGGACAGCGCCTCCATGATCGTCATCGGGCAGGCCTCCGTTCGCGATGACAGCGAAAAGACATCCAAGGCAGGATAGGCCCGCTGGGGGTCTGGGCGAAAAGGGGTGAAATGCACCTGGCTGCGGATGGGCACCACCGAAAGAGAGGCCCGCGCACATTCATCCAGCTCCCACTCATCGCCCCCACATAACCAGAAGTGTGTCTCCGGACGGCGAGCCTGCAGCAGGGCTGCGGCCCGGAGCCAGGTGGACAGGTCCTTCATCTCATGGAAACGGCCGATGAAGCCGATCAGCGGCGCTCCCTCGGGCACTTTCAGTTCCTGCCGCACACAGGCCCGCGCCTGCGCATCGGGAACAAACCTCATCGTATCGATGCCATTCGGCACCCATGTCATGGCCGCTGCCGGATACCCCATCGGCACATGATCCTCCAGCGCCGCTGATGAACAGGAGATGATGCGGACGGGCACCAAGCGGGAGGACCGTCCGATAAGTTTCTGGAAGACAGCCATCTTCAGATCCGAGTCCCCCGGATTGCGGTGGATTTCACGACAGTGAATGCCCCACACCACGGCGCGGATCCCGGCCATACGGGCACACCAGCCACCCACAAAATCGGCATGATGCATCCAGGTCTGGACCACGTCAGGGCGGATCTGACGCAGTAACTGGACAAGCCGAACCAAGGTGTCCCGACGCAAGAAAGCGGTTGCTTCGAGGTCATGCACTTCAGCACCGGCATCTCTCAGCCGGGCCATGTCCTGCGGCCAGGCACGCCCATCCATCACGATCACCACCGTGCGCCACTGGCTGCGATCCATTCTGGCCACCAGATTGCCCAGCATGGCTTCAGCCCCGCCTCCACCCGGGGCGGCGATGAAATGGACGAGGGTTTTCTGAACGGGCATGGTCTGACTGGCGGTGTGTTCACCCCTTTGACTCTCGGTGGGCTGCAAATGTTCCGCTTTCAACAAACTTGGTGCGGCCCATGCCACGAGATGGCCAACCCACGCGGGTGCCCTACTCCAAGATGCAATCCAGGTTGGGACGTTCATGCGTGCCCTCCTTTCCATCGGCGTAACAGTTCAAAAGCGCCTGAAACGGTGGCCTCAGTCTCCCAAACGGATTCAGGAGCCCCATAGCGAGGCAGATGCAAAAAAGGCCCCGCAGCGGTGGCTCGCCCGCTGATCATCGTCCAGGCGGATTCAAACCCAGCTTCATCAAGCAACGACAGAGTCTCCGGCGTAAAGTCTCCAGGACCGCCGTTGGGAAAGGCAAAAGCACGTGGTGGTTGGCCGAGCTCCGCCAAGATGCGATCCCGGCAGGTGATGATTTCATGGCGTTGTTTTTCCACGGAGCAACGCGCCAGGATGGGATGAGCATGCGTGTGGCCGCCAAAATCAATGAGTCCGCTGTCGCGCATTTCCCGCACCTGATTCCAGGTCAACGGACGTGTCACTTTCGGAGCTGTAGGCAGCGTGACTCCCTTCAATAAGTTCTCCACCCGCGGGCGCATGACTTCCTCAGGCAGAGTTTTCAGCTCAGCCAGCCATTCCCTCAGCGAAGTTGCTCCAGGCAGCGGGATCCCAGCACACAGGGCGAGGTCCACCTGCTGAAACCACAAGGGGTCGGTACCATCCAAAAAACCGGTCGCCAAAAAGATGGTCGCGGGCAGGCCCAGTTCCCGCAGGATGGGGAATGCCAGTTCGTAGTTGGAGGCATAACCGTCGTCAAAGCTCAAAGCCACCGCGCGAGGAGGCAGCCCCTTCCCTGCCCGCAGCCGACTGGCCATTTCAGCCAGCGGCATCACGTGGTAACGTGCAGAAAGATGCTGGCAGACCTGGCGAAAGGTGGAAACGGGCAGATGCAGGCTTTCATCTTGAACCCCCGCAGATTCGCCGTCTTCTCTCAGACCGTGAAAAGCCAGGACGGCCCCCTGTCCCGTGAGTTGACTACGGGCCAAGGCGGCCATGCCGCATAGCACCAGCACCGCCGATTTGGCAGTCTGGCCAGCACGATTC
>DMMK01000522.1 GCA_003453085.1 Verrucomicrobiales bacterium | reverse complement strand
CGGAGCACCTGCGACTGTTTCCAGCCCGTGCTCCAGCAGTAGCTTCTCGCGAATGATCTCCAGATGCAGTTCTCCCATGCCTGAGATGAGGCACTGGCCCGTCTCCTCATGCGTGCTGACTCGGAAGGTCGGGTCCTCATCGCTGAGGCGGGCGAGCGCGGCGGAGAGCTTGGCCTGATCCGCCGAATGAGCGGGCTCCAGGGCCATACTGACCACCGGATCTGGGAACTGGGGAGGCTCCAGGGACAACTCATGCCCAGCGAGGCACAGGGTATCTCCGGTGGTGAATTCCCGCATGCCGGCCACGGCACAGATGTCTCCGGCGTTCACCTGATCCAGCTCATCGCGCCGGTCGGCAAACACACGCAGCAGGCGGCCACAGCGCTCCGTCTTGCCCGTGCGCGTATTCACCAGCGGTTGGCCCTTTTGCAGGCTGCCTTCATACACACGAACATAGACCAGACGTCCGGCCTGGGGATGACGCACGACTTTGAAAGCCAGCGCTGCGAGAGGAATGGTGACCTCCTTCAGGCGCTGCACATCCTCCGGCGAAGGCAGATAGTCCACCACCGCATCCACCAGAGACTGCACGCCGATGTGGCGATACGCGCTGCCGCCGATGACGGGCACGATGCGGCCCGCCAGCGTCTGACGGCGCAGGGCAGCCTTCAGCACCTCCGCAGAGATCGCTTTCTCCTCCAACCACAGCATGGCGATGTCGTCATCCAGGCTGGCAAGGGCCTGAATGAGATCTTCACGCGCCTGCGTGAGCAGCGGCTGAAGCCTTTCAGGCACAGGCTCCAAGGTATAACCAAGAGTGCTATCTTCCTGACGGACGAGCAGCCTCTGGTCAATGACATCCATCTGGCCATGAAGGCCCGACTCCGCCCCCAGGGGGAGGAGAATCGGCCAGGCATAGGCCCCGAGCTGGTCACGAAGTTCCTGAGTCACACGGGCAAAGTCGGCCCCGGCCCGGTCCATCTTGTTGATGAAGGCGATCCTGGGCACGCGGTAGCGGTCCATCTGCCGCCAGACGGTTTCACTTTGAGGCTGCACGCCACCCACGCCGCAAAACACGGCGATGGCTCCATCAAGCACACGCAGGGAACGCTCCACCTCCGCGGTGAAGTCCACATGGCCAGGCGTATCAATGACATTGAGCCGATGAGGCAGGCCTGCAAACAGGCGCGTCAGACCGCTGACCTGGGGCTGAGTCCAGGCACAAGGAGCTGCGGCGGAAGAGATGGTGATGCCTTTTGCCTTCTCGATCTGGGAGAAGTCCATGGCGGTGTTTCCATCATGGACATCCCCGCAGGAATGGATGGCACCGGCATAAAACAGGATACGTTCGGTGAGGGTGGTTTTACCCGCGTCAATATGCGCCGCGATGCCAATGTTTCGCAGGCGTTCCGGAGCATGGAGAGTCGTTTTCATAAGGATAAGCAGTCAGATTTTGCGTGCTGCTCCCCGGACGTGGACATAAAAAGGCCCTGATGTGGCTGGCGGCAATCAGGGCTCCCGGGGATAGCAGCAAATCTGACGCTGGTCCCTATTCCGACCACGTCATCCCGAGCCCAGGCCGTAGCCGGGCTTCACTGTAAAATATGATGATGCGAGGGATCATGGATTCGACAGCGAATATGCGGTTAGGCCAAAGAATGTCAAGCTGGGGCATCATAAGTTTGGTCCTCGCAATCAGACTTAACACGCATTTCGAATCCTAGTGATCAATGCCCTTGCCAAGATACCGCTACCTTCGTGAGGGCAAGTTACCGTCTTTCGATGTGATTTTGTGCCACCCAGACAGGGAGCTTGAGAAGTATCTTCGGTTATACCCTGGCGATGCCTCCCGAGCAGCCCCTTACTCCACCCGCACTGCCGCACACACCATTTCCAGAACGCGGCCGAGGCCGCCGGGGCCTTCCATGAAAGCGTTGGTGACGAGGGGTTGCCAGTTCGTGCGGTCGCTGGTGGCAGGTGGCTGGGGGATACGGGTCAGTTTTTCATCATACTGGCCGTCCTTGCCGCCCAGTTTGTACACCACCAGGTCCAGGGAGGGCACCACGTAGAGGCAAAAACCCCCGGCACCGGATTTCCAAAACGCATCACGCGGCGCGCCTGCCACATGACCATCGGCATTGTGCTCCCACTGTAGGCTGAAGGGGGTATGGGGGTTGTAAGGGCTCCAGGTCTGGCACTTTTCGATGTAGCTAGCGGGGACGAGCTGCTGGCCCTGCCACTGGCCTTTCTGCGCTAGGCAATAGCCAAAACGCATGACATCCGTAGCATGCAGCGCGGTGCTGCCGGCGCCATTGGCGTGCTCCATCACCACATCCCCGCGATAGAGGCAGTAGTTCCACGCACCCCAGCCCTGCGGTTTGGCCAGGCGGGTCTGGATGTAATCCTTCAGCTCCACGCCGCTGACGTTGCGCAGCACGATGCTGGCGATGTGCGGGGAAGGACTGGAATAAGAGTAGCCCGCACCCGGATCGCACCACAGCGGCACGTCCAGGGAAGATTTGTCGATCGCACGCACATCCTGGCCTTTCACGGGCTTCAGTGCCTGCGGCTTAGGATCACCCTTCACGTAGCCGCTGGGCGTCTGGCCTTCGCCCCAGTAGCCGGCGGTCATGCAGAGGAGCTGGCCCAGGGTGATGTCGGCCTTGCGCGGATCATTCAGCGGCAGGGCCTGGGGGAGGTAGGTTTCATTGAAGACTTTCGTGTCCAGCCCCTGCGGAATTTTGGCCTTAAACTCCTCCAGCATGATGCCGCAGGCGATGCTGCAAAAGGCCTTGCCGGTGGAGGCCATGTCGGGATTCGCATTCCGGCTGGCTTTGCCAAAGTAGCGCTCAAACACCAGGTACCCGCCCCGCACGACCACGAGGCCGCCGTTTGCCGTGCTGCGTTCTGTGGTGATGTAGGCGGGCTCCAGCTTCGCCACGTCCACACCGGCCAGATCACGCGCCTCCTTCACCCCCTTGGCCTCACGCCAGCCCCCTTCGCTATCCGGTGGAGGAAAGTAGGGTGTGGCGGCAGACAGGCTGCCCAGGAGGGCAAACAGGACGGTCAGGGCAGGGCGGAGCATGCCCCATTGTGTGCGGGACGTGGGGCTGCGCCAGAGGGGATTTTAAGAC
>DMMK01000635.1 GCA_003453085.1 Verrucomicrobiales bacterium | reverse complement strand
TGTATAAGGGCCAGTCTGTGGATTCCGCCGGCGGGGACGTCACCGTTTTGATTTCATCGGCCGGCAAGGAAAGAGAACGGACCAATGCCGATGGCACTACCACGGAATTGCGCTATTTCCGCGACGGACGTTTGCGTGAGGAGCGGGGGCCAGGCTTGAAAACCATCATCCGCTATGATGATGCCAGCCGCACTGTCAGAAAACAAAGGGTTGCAAAGGTGGGGAATGCTCTGTCCGCAGATTTTTCCACCGCCTCTACGGATCCGGCACCTACGGTCATTGTGACCAACAGCCGCGGGCAGACAATTCGGTCTGCCGACAGCGCGGGCTTCTCCGTCGTGACGCAGTATGATCACCTTGGACGCCCTCTTTCTGTCAGCCAGCCTGATGCTTCCACCTCCGGGGGGCTCATTGCCACGCGTTTTGTCTATGACGCAACCGGGATTGAAATGCGGGCTTACAACGGCTCCGAAACAGGCTATGATCAGGAAACGCTAAGTACCACCGACGACCTGGGACGCCCGAAGTCTTCAAAGATTTTTGCACGCCCGACGTCAGAGGGAGTCCCGGCATCTCTCTTGCGCCAGAGCCGCAACGAATACAGTCCGAATCATCGTCGTGTAACGACAATCCTGGGAGGAGCTGGCGAAAACGATCCCGTGCTGACATCTTGGATCTATTCAGACAATGTCGGCAAACCGCTTATCAGCATGGCCGCGGATGGCACCCGGACGGTCAATGGCTATGACTTGAACGGCAATGTCACGGCAGTCACGGTATTTGGCGGTCCAGGGACGACAGGCATTCAGTCCTCCGGTCTGACCACGAAGATGGAATATGACGCCCTCGGACGTTTGGTAAAGACCACAAAACCGGACAACACCCAGGTCACTACCACCTATACCGCCAGATACACTGGAACTGGCCGTGATGGCTGGACAGTTCAGTCCGTAATGCCAGGCGGAATGGTGGAACACCGGCAAACCGACAAAGCCAATAAAACAATGCTCACCAAGCTGGATGGCTCAGGGGCCGGCGGTGACAAACGTACTTATGAATATACCTACTACCCGCTATCTGCGGGCGCCGAGGCCGGCCTTCTCGCATCCTTCACCCAGCAGATTGATCATGGCGGTACTTCTTTGCGAACCCATTCATACAGCTATGATTCGCTCCTGCGCATCGAAGAGTACACGATAGGCTCCTATGGCAGTGCCGACTACATTCAGCGAACGTATGCCTATGATGGGACAAGTGGAAGGGATAGTGGACGCAATCTTGTGGTCTCGTTGAAAGAGACCAACCACTACGGTGCTGAAACAACCGTCAACCGGGACTATGACAGTCATGGTCGCATGCTGCGTGAATGGATCGTGAATTCCGGCTACGATACCATCCGTGACGTTCGCATGAGTTACGACCCGGATACCCAGCGTCGCATCAGCCTCGCTCGGGCCGTAGATGGAGTGGCAGCCTATCCTGCCTATGGCTTTGCTTATGAAGCAGATGGCAAGCTGAAAGAGGTGACTTTCGATCCGGGAGAAGATGAAGGGGACGAAAAGACTTTTTCATATGTCTATGACGAAAAAGGGCAGATCCGCTCACGCACTTCGCCATGGCGTGTAAATCAAGTGACCTCCAGGGACAGCCGCGGCCGTCTGCTTTCTGCTCAAACGGATCTGCCAGGTATCTCTACACGGATCCTGACGGAATCCATCACCTGGACATCCGACAGCCGGCAAGAGAGCTATACCGCACAACGGGGGCTGGTCGGCAGCAATCTCGGCGTGTTCAATGATGCACGTCTGTATGCCTATGATCCACAATCCCGTCGCCTGACGGGCGAAGACTTCAATCCTCACATGGCCGGCATCCAGGGGATGACCTACAGCTACGATTCCACTGCCAACGCAGGTACTGGATCCAGCGGCCAGGGCAGCCGTGGCATCCTGACGAGCCAGATTCAGACCGCTGGTCACGGAGCCGGTGAAGAGCCTTTCGCAACAACCGTGCAGGCAGGCGATGTGGATGCCTGGTCACGGGTGGGAGTAGAAAGTCAAAATGACGTCAGGCGCTTTGTCCCCCTGACTGGTGTTTCGGCCAATAGCAGCGATGTCGCTTTGAGTTTCTTTGGAGAGGTGCCCTACCTCCGTGTCCGCCGCACAAGCAGTGACTGGAGTTCCTGGAAGGCACCGCTCAGGCTGCGCCCTTCAGCAGAACCCTATCAGGTTGTCGCACGGGCCCAGGCTAGTTCGCCGGCAGCCAATCCGCAGACAGTCAGCTCCCCGCACAGCTTTGAGGTCGCACGACGTGCTCCGCAAGAGGTGATCCAGGAGTTTAATGCGGAGGGACAAATCACCAAACGCACCTTTGCCGATGGCCGGGTGCAGTTGCTGAGCTGGGACGGTGCCGGACGTCTGTCAGAGGTGACCGAGTACCGAAACCATACTCCTGATTCCTCTGATCCTGAGGCCAGCCATGCCTATGTCTGGAGGGCGTTTTATGACGGTCTGAACCGGCGCCTCTACACGGATGTCAGCTGGGGAACCTATCAACCCTCCACGGGCGCGTTCTCACCCAGCCTGGTGGCACCTGGAGGCATGAGTGAATATGTCGCGGAAGAAACTTGGTATGACCCGGGGGTCGAATTTTTGGAGATAGCGGTCCAGATCAAGAGGACAGGGCATTCGTCGAGGGCGTTTACCTGGATGGTTCATGGAGTGGACGCCAATGGGGCCTATGGCAGCTTGCAGGGACTGGGTGGTCTTGAAGCCACCTATACTCACGAAGAAGGAGAAACTGCGGACGGCACCTGGACGGGCATCATCGATGACGATTACGGACATGTCGTGGCCATTGTCAAAGACGGGACGCTTTCCAGTGAGAGCGTGCAGTGGCAGCGCACTCGGAGCATCGGTTATGGACCGGCTCCGGACAGCCCCGTTTTTTCCCTCGCTGAAGGGGCCAACGTCGGTCAGGCCACGGCCTGGCGTGGCAAGCGCCAGGACATCACTGGCTTCTACTGGATGGGCGCGCGCTACTACGACCCGGCCGGCGGACGGTTTTTGTCACCCGATCCGCTCGGGCACGCCGAAAGCATGACTCTGTATGACTACGCCGGTGGGGATCCCATTAATTTTGTGGATCCTACCGGACGGGGGAAAAAATATGATCCCAATGATCCAAACTCATGGACATTGCCCGATGACAGCCTGGGCTTTTGGAGCCCGGACAGCACAGGCCGGGGGCAAGGCACATTCATGTTCTATGAAACCACATCGCAGCATTCGATATTCAATGGATCCCTGCCATATAAGCAAGGGGTGCCCGATTTTAAAAATCACATTATCACCGTAGAGGTGAATGGAATAAAAATCCCTGGGCAGGTCAACGTCGAATTGTCTACCCGGTCTAAAGATGCCAGCAGTACTTTCAAAGAATTAAGTGCCCAGTATGGGGTTCCTGCTGCTGAAATTAGAAAAGCGTTTAATGAAACCGGTGATGTCAACATACATCACTTCTCGATGGATGGAACAATGCAAATAGTTCCTGCAAGTGTGAATGGCGGGATTGACCATTCAGGCCCGGCTTCGGCCATGAAAAACGGCTGGGATTTTAAAGAAGGAAAATGGAAGACCGCTGGAAAAGTTGCCGGTGCTATTGGAATTGTAGGCTATGCCTCAGCTGCTCAATCTGCGGCCGAAGGCGACTATGGTACGGCAGTCATGGAGGCAACTGAAGAAACTGTGAGCACTCCGTTTTTGGAAGGGTTTTTCCTTTTTATGGATTGGGGTCCCAAAAGGTCTAATTATTCGATGCTCTCGGAACAGGCTGCTCTAAAAGCTGCAAATATTTTTAAGGAAACAGCTCTTGACCCAAGCAAGCCGTTCCATGAAAGACAGGCTGCCTTAGCCAAAGTTAAAGATATGATGGGGCCGGGAGCCGAAATGATCGGTTTTGACGGACATCTGTTTTTTACATCCGCTGGCCTGACGCCTATTTACGGAGAAAGCAATCTGGATCAAATTGATCGCGCCTTCAACACGGTAAATCCGGTGGACAAAAACCCTTCATCAAGGAGCTTGTTTTAACAATGAAAAATATCATTTACGAAATAAATTCTCAACCTGCCGATGAATCCGCTCTTGAGGATTTCATGCGCTTGTTTAAAGAAGAACAGAAGAAGCAACCCAGTCAGGTGTTTTTAGATTTTTGCCGGGACAACAATGGCGGCGTGCTTGCGTCGGGAAAGTTCATACCTCTGAAGAAGTATAAACTATATTGGTCGTACACCAGAGGACGGGAATTAGAGCGCCCTGGCTT
>DMMK01000087.1 GCA_003453085.1 Verrucomicrobiales bacterium | reverse complement strand
CGCAAAACAACGCCCAGACACAAGCACACCGCCGACCCCGGGTCCGGGGACAGCCCAAAACGCGCCGACTCCGCCGCAAACTGTCGGCAGCAGCACAACCACACAACGGCCAATGAAGACGTCAGTTGATCCTGAAGAGAATCGGGAGAAAACTCACGATCCCCGTAAAGTTCCACCAGCAAAGATCTCGCCGCCACAGGCAGGGGGGAGTTTTGCAGTTGTCGCACTGTCCTCAGGGCAGATTCCAGCACAGGTAGCAGCAATTCACATTCCGCCGGCCAGACCGCACAAAGCTCCAACGCGTGATCCAGAGTGACCGGCATGTGCAACGCCGCAAAATCATCAGCTTGCCGCAGCAGTTTCATCCCATCCTTCCGCCCGCCCATCCAGGCGGCTCGCACCTCCGGCACCCGCAGCAAAGTCGCAAAAGCCTTCCAGGAGCATGAACTCATCAGCACGCGCATTTGCACCAGCACATGCCACAGCCCCACTTCCGCAGGAGCCACACCTCCGGGCTCAAACACCCGTACTCCTTCCAGTCCCAGCTTTTCCTGCAACACCGCCCCCACTTCAGGATCTCCCACGCCCACCGCTACCCGCGCCAGCGGAGCCAGATCACCCAGCAGCCGGATCGTGCGCGCCGCCTGCGAGGCCGCATCATGATGCAAATGCAGCCGCTCATGCGTGATCGGCACCACCACCTGCGCATCCTCTCCCCAGCAGGATGGCAATGGACGGCCGATGTCATCAAAGGTGGCGGCCATGCTTGCCGGAGCCTGCACGGCCACCGTCACATCAACCCCGCAGGAAAGCACCCAACGATGAAAAAGCGGCAGCAAATCGGGCGCGGCCAGTACGAGGACTCGGCTCACGCCTTCCGGCAGCATCGGCTGGGCCGCCCCATTCAGCTTTAGGGACTGGGCATCGAACAGGCCCAGTCTGCTGAGTTCCTCGCGGTAAAGAGTTTCGATCACCGCCAGATCCCGCCAGCGTCCCGCATCATGCGCCGCCTGCTCCGCCACGGAGGCAAAATCCAGCCCTCCCGCGCCTAACAAGGAGTTTAGATCCGCCAGCAGTCGCGCCATCTCTGTCTGCCACGCCCATTCCATATCATCCGGCAGCAGCGGGAACAGTGCCTGGAGCTGGCTGACCTCCACCTTCTTCACCGCCTGCTGCCAGGCCATTTGCGACTGTAGCTGGCTGGCTGCGTTCTTGCGGGCAGCCACCGGCAGCAGCGCCTGCTCAGCCGTCCACACCCAGGGCACCAGCGCTCCGGCCGGATTGGCCCTCGCCAGCGCCTCTTTCAGTCGCCGCCCAGCTTCCGTGGTTGGCACGATCAGCAGCGTATCCGCCAGATCCAGAGCCACCTCACCCGCATGTCCTCGCATGAGATGCGCCACGGCATTCTCCAGCACAGGCACATTCCATCCCCAGAAGTGACGTGTCAGTGTCGCCATGCGGCCATGCTTAACGAGGGTTTGCCAGGTCCAAAAGTGTCGGCAGCCGCTGGAGAGGATCATCTCCTGCCGCACCACTCGCAGCCCCTGCTGCTGGAGCAGCCGGGACTGGTTTTTCAGACGATTTCAGATAGCGCAGGAAATCGCTGTCCGTGCTGAGGACTAGGCTCGTGTCCGGCGTCAGCACTTTTTTATAGGCCTCCATCGTTTTGAGAAACTCAAACAGCTCCCGTGCTTGCGGCGTCGCGTCATAGGCCTTGGCATAAATCTCCGTGGCCTTGGCGTCCGCTGCCCCTTCGATCTCCTGCACCTTGCGATAAGCCTCGGACTGGATCAGCTTCAGGTCACGCTCGCGCTGGCCCAGAATCTTGGCCGCCTCCCCTGCCCCTTCGGATTTGAACCGTTCCGCAATCTGGGTGCGCTCGCTGACCATACGCTGATAAATCGTCTGGCTGACCGATTCATTGTAATTGATGCGTTTGAAGCGGAGGTCCATCAGCTCAATGCCAAAATCCTTGATCTTGGTTTTGGAGTTCATGAAAATCTCCTTCTCCAGTTCCGATCTCCCCTTCGTAATGGGAGGCAGGTTGCCAATGCGTGCATCCGCGATGGAGGTTCCCACATTCGCATCACGGGCCACCTTGCGGTCTTTCGTCGAACGCACCGCCTCAATGAAGTCATGCTTGGCAATGACATTCCGGGTTTCGCTTCCCAGGATGTCCGTCAGGCGTGACTGGGCACCACGTTCGTCCCGCAGATTCTCATAGAACACACGCGGATCCGTGATGCGCCAGCGGGCAAAGTTGTCCACCACGATGTAAACCTTGTCCCTCGTGGGCATGTTGGCAGGCGGGCCGTCCCATTCGACAATCCGCTTTTCAAAACGGTTCACCTTCTGAATGAAAGGCACTTTCACATGCAGCCCGGCTTCAGTCACCGCTTCGCCCACAGGCTTGCCGAACTGTGTGATGATGACCTGCTCCGTCTCGCTGACGGTATAGAGGCTGGCCGTCCCCAGCACATAAAGTGCAAAGAGGGCGATGAGAATGAGAAGTGAAAGGACAGGTTTCATCGTTCAGGGCGGACAGGGGTTGTGGCAGACTGATTCTGCTGCAGATGCATGAGGGGAAGAAACTGCGGCACGCGGTCATCCACGATGATCTTGCCAGGGATGGTCGGCAGCACCTCACCCAGTGTTTCCAGGTAAATGCGCTTCTTGGTGACCTCGGGGGCCTTTTGATATTCGGTCAGCAGGGCCGTGAATCTTGAGGCGTCCCCTTCGGCTTCATTCACCCGCTGGGTGGCATAACCTTCAGACTGGCTGATGCTCTGCTCCGCTAGGCCTCGGGCCTCAGGGATCACGCGGTTGTACTCGCCATTCGCCTGGTTGATCGAAGATTCCTTCTGCTGCTGGGCCCGGTTCACCTCGTCAAAGCTGTCCTTCACCTCCGCAGGCGGATTCACATTGCCAAGCTGGATCTGATCAATGCGGATACCCATTTTCAGCGCATGCACAATCACTTGCAGACGCTCCAGGGATTTCACTTCGATCTCCTGACGGCCAACAGTCAGAACCTCATCAATCGAACGGTCACCGATGACCTCCCGCATCACCGCCTCTGACATGTCACGCAGGGTCGCCTGCGGCTCCAGGAAATTGAAGACGTAATCCCGCGCTTCCTCGATGTGAAACTGCACCACCCACTCCACCACGGCCGCATTCAGATCCCCCGTGACCATGTTCTTTTCACTCTCGCGTTCGTTGTAGTCCGCATTGAACTGGTATTCGTTGGTGGCACCCGGCGTTTCATAGCCAAATTCCAGCTTCAACTGGCGGCGTGTCTCCACCTGCGTGACCCGGTCCACGCCGAAGGGCAGCTTGAAATTCAGCCCTGGCTGAGTCGTGTCCAGATACTTGCCAAACCTCTGCACCACACCCACCGAATTGGCAGGCACTTGGTAAAAGCTCGTCAGCGCCCCAATGGCGACCAGCAGGGCCAGCACGCCCAGCAAAATGCGGCCTGGATTGATCCTGAGATTTGAAGGATTCGGAAACGGGAGACTGGGAGGTCTGGAAGCAGCCATGCTCTAGGTTAAAGGGGACCGCGTCCCAGGGCAAGCCCCCATGCAAGTATCGCAGCCGCCCTCGGCCTCACTTCAGGCTACGCAGATAGGCCACCAGATCCAGAAGCTCCTGCTCGGGCAGCGTCGCATCCAGCCCCATCGGCATCAGGCTCGTCGTCAATGTCGTGTCGGAAATGATGAGGTCATGCGCCACCGTCTTCTCCTGCCCGGCCACATCCATGAGCATCAACCCTTCGGCGGTGTGACTGCGGATCACCCCCAGCGTACTCTGCCCATCGCGGGTCTCGATGATGTGTGCCTCATAGTCCCTGGCCAGGGTGTTGCTCGGGAAAAGAATGCTCTCCAGCAGATCTCTCTCAGTACGGATGGCGCCGATCTTGGACAGGTCCGGCCCCAGCGCACGCCCCACTGCCCCGATCTTGTGGCAGGCAATGCAGGTGCCCTTGCCTAACTCAAAGTGTTTCCGTCCCTCCGTCACCCGTCCCTTTTCTGCCACTCGGTCTGCCAGTGGTCCCAGTTGCCTTTTCTTGGCCTCCATCGCCACCGTTGCCTTCTCATAAGCGGGATGCAAAATGGTCTCAAAGACCTCCGGTGAGTGATCACTGAAGGCCGTGCGATAAAGGCTTTCCTGCTGGCTGCCGATGGAAGGGTTCTTGGCAATCTCTCCCGCCAGCACCCGCCCGGCGTCCGCATCCTTCGTCTTCCGCGCCAGAGGCAGCAACGACTTGAGCTCAACTGGTCCCACCGACGCCAGCAGCGGAGCCACGGCGATCAGTTGATCCTTCGTCAAGGGTGCAGCCGCCATCATCCCTGCCGCCTGAATCCGCGCCGCTGGAGAAGAGGCCGCATCCGCCAGCACACCCTTCACCATCTCAAACACATCTCCAGTGAGCTTCACATTCCGCGCTGCATCCACCGCCTTCAGCCGGATGGAGACGGGCAGTTTCTCATTCGCCGCCAAGGCCTGCAAAGAAGCATCAAAGTAAGGTGACTTCTGCTTCTTGATCGCATCCAGCAACAGCGGCGTCGGTGCCGTGGCAAGCTGCTGGCTCAAAGGTTCCAGCCAGGCCTCATGGGTCACCCCGGAAGTCTGGCCCGCCAGAAGGCGCAAAGCGCAGTGCCGCAAAAGATCCTCGGAAGAAACCAGCATCTGCGTCAGCAGTTCCCGGGCCGCTGGTTCGCCCAAGGCAGTGGGAATGAAAACCTCGATTTGAGAAACCAGAACCGAAAGCTTTTTCTCAGCGACTCCAGCATCCTTGGCAGGCAGTTGCCCGGCCAGTTTGCCTATCACCTGCCGGGTCAGCTCAGGGTCACGGGCTGCCATGCCCATGGCTGTTTTAAAAAGGGCCGCTTCAGGGTGAACCGCCCCCCGGATGACCAGCGTTTGGAACACCTCATCCTTCACCCCGCAGAGGTCGGCGACCTTCAGCACGCGCGCCAGAAACTCAGGACTGGCAAAGCGTCCCTCCTTGGCTTCAAGGCCAGCCTTGGCCTCGGCACTCAGTTTGGCAGCCCCGATCTTCCGCGCCGCATCATGACGCAGAATGGCACTGCGGAGAAAGGTCTTCGCATCCGATTCCAGGTGCAGCACCCGAGAGCAAGCCAAGATGGCCGCATGTTCCAAGGCGGGATCTGGCAAATCCCCAAGCACGGCAATCAGCTCCTCCGCAGAGAGATCGTGCTTGTCAGATTGGGCCAGCCATTCCAGCGCCTGACGTCGCACCCGCAGATCCTGCGATTTCAGATCCGCCACCTGCAGTTTGGGCAGCCCCGTTTCATTCGCTGCCACAGCACCCTGCTTCTTCCCACGGATCCGGTAAACGCTGCCCAACATGTCCGGCTTTGCCATCAGCGACGACGGACAGCCGATGCGAAACCAGCCGCCCGTATTGAGGACCAGCAGCGATCCGTCGCGGTCTTCGATCACATCGGTGAGATGAACCTCCGGATGACTGATCTTGAGAAACTCATTCTCCGTCGCCTTGAAGGTGGAGCCGCTGGGGGTCAGTTCCATGCGGACGAGACGCTGCGTGTTGAAATGCGTCACATACAGTTGCAGGGCATCCTCGCCAGCCCGCTGCCCTTCGATGGAGGCAAAAGCGCAACCGCTCACCGCCACATGGCCAAAGTTATGGACCACGGGCATGGTATCCAGCGTGCGCGGCAGTCCGGCAATGGCCTGCATCTGGTCTGCCCGCTCATACACGCCGCCATAAAGCCAGTGCATCAGGGTGTCTCCGCGCGGATTGCTGTAGTAGAGATTGCAGGTGCCCAGGATGTCCCCCTTCGGGGTGAAGGCCAGCCCCGTCGGATTGTCAGCGCAGCCCAGCGAGTGCCACTGCACATCGCTGCCATCAGGCTTGCAGGACCAGATGCCGCTGGCCTTGCCCTCATGCACCACCTTGCCATCCTTGCCAGCAGCCGCATGTCCTTTGCGCCCGTGGCACCAGTAAAGGCGACCGTTGGGATGCACCTTCGGGCCATGCACGTCGGCCGCATTCCCCGTGTAGTCAAAGCCGCTGACGATCATCTCCCGCTCCTCGGCTACCCCGTCCTTGTCTTTGTCCGTCAGCTTCCACAGGCCCGGCGGGCTGCACACATACAGGCTGCCATCCAGCCAGGCTGCGCCTTGAGGGAAAGTCATCTTGTCCGCAAAGACCGTGCTCCGGTCATACACACCGTCCTGATCCTCATCCTCCAGCAGCAAAACCCGGTTGGGCGGATTCTTCTCCAGTTGCGCCTTGTTCCAGTTCACCCCCACGGCATCACCAATGAACAGGCGACCCTGGTCATCCACACAGCCCATGATGGGATGCGTGACCAAAGGAGCCGCCGCAACCGTCGTGAGGACAACCCCCTCGGGCAACGCATGGGCAGGCGCTTCGGGCAGATTGGCAGCCCGCTTCACCACCGTCTCACGCAGCCCCTCAGGCGGGATTTGGTCTCCCTTGTCAGGCGGCAGGTCAGCCGACTGGACAGACAGGCTAGCCGTCAAAAAAAGCAGCAGGATGGCGGGAGTGTCCTTGAGCAACATGCAGGACATCACGCTCCGAAAAGCGGATTCCTGTCAGCATGCACCCCACCTGCTCACAAGCGCATCACTTTTGGCAACTTTAGCATCTTCCTGCCACCGCCCGGCTTATCGGGACCGCGTCATCGCACCCCGCAGGGCGGTACGGTAGTTCACTACCGCATCAGCGATGGCACTCGTGACGGACTGACGATAGGTGTCCGAGGCAATGAGGCGGCACTCATTGCCATTGGTCACAAAACCACCTTCAAAAAGAATTCCGGGGCGTTTGCAGCCCGTCAGCACGCTCCACTGGGCGCGCTTGATGCCACGGTCCACGAACTTGAACTTGCTGATCACCATCGCATGCACCGCCGTCGCCAGAGCGATGTTGGCCGAGTCATGGGAGTTCCCTGTCAGCCCGCTCGCATTGTAGCCGCCACCACGTTCCAGGCTGGCCGAGCTGCCTTGGGGAGTGAGGGCAAAAGTCTCGATCCCGCTGGCCACACTGTTAGGCCCCGAGTTGAAATGCAGGC
Organism: Verrucomicrobiales bacterium; assembly: GCA_003453085.1. Taxonomy (GTDB): domain Bacteria; phylum Verrucomicrobiota; class Verrucomicrobiia; order Verrucomicrobiales; family Verrucomicrobiaceae; genus Prosthecobacter. The sequence continues at coordinate 2,315 of DMMK01000087.1, read as the reverse complement.
TCAGGAAAATGCTGTTGGGCGTCGCATTGGCCACGGCCACACGCCCGCTCAGAGAAATAAAAGTATCGGTGCTGCGAGTCATGATCACTTTGAATCCACGCCGGGTCAGCTCCCTTTTCAGGACCTCGGCCATTTTCAGGGCAAAGTCCTTTTCATAGCCATAAATGCCACGCGCACCGGCATCATGGCCGCCATGTCCGGCATCCACCACCACGGTGTCAAAGGGCTCCGCATCTGTGATGTAGGTAGGCCGCAGGACGGGGTCAATCAGCTTGCAAAGGTCAATGCGGGAAAACAGGGCACGACCACCAGACTCCTGAACCGGGTAGCTGAGGATGAATTTGATATTGTTGATCAGCAGTTCCTGACTGCCGATGGTGCCCTTTAGAATCAGGTTGTTCGAGCGGAACCACACATGCTTGCCTTCCACCTTGTAGGAACTGAAACGGTAGAAAAGATGCATGCTCTCGCCCGTAATGTAGTCACGGCCATTGATCTTCACGATCTGCCAGCCTGAGTTTGACGGCAGCTTGGTCGCCACCTCTGGGCGGGCCGGGGCTGTGGGGGCTGTCGGCTTGGCCTCTTCAGGTTTGTCGTCATCCTTGGCATGGCCGAATTCGCCATCGCTGTCGTTATCTTTGCCAGCCATCGCCTTTTCTTCAGTTGCTGGCTTGGCGGCTGGCGTCTCAGTCTTTTTGGCCACCGCAGGAGCCGGGGTGGATTTCTTTGCCGGGGTGGTCTTTTTGGCGGCCGTGCCAGATGACTTGGAACTGCTGCTGCCAGACTTTGGCTTGATGGTCGTCACCTTGGGCTTGGGACCAGGGGTGGCAGGCTTCGGCTTCTCCACCACCACAGGCGCAGGAGGCGGCGGCGGGGCTTCTTCCTTCTTTTTTCCAAAGTTCAGCACTCGTCCAATGAAACCTGGCTTGCCTTCTTCAGGCGCATTCACATCGGCCTGGGCAGTGGCAAAGGCGAGGGTCGTCAGCGCCAGAGCCAGAGAGCGGACAGTTCGGAAAGGTGCAGGCATATCAAATCTCATGGAAAGCAAAACAGCGTGGAGATACGCGGCCGGGCCGCCAGACAAGTCATCCAGATTAGGCATTTTCAGGCATTTGGCAAACCAGATGTCACCAGGGTATGTGATCTTGGCGCATCCGCGTTGACAGAGACGGGGTTTTACATGTGTTCTTACACGATGCGTTTCACCCTCCTCGCGTGCTTTTTTGTCACCCTTGTCCCCGCCTTTGCTCAACAAAAGGCCAAAAAAGCCGCGTCTCCCCCCAAAGCTCCGGCCATTCCTGCGGACACGCCCTGGGGGGACTTCGTGGAAAAAGACTTTCCTTTTTTCAGCAGCGTCCTCGACTGCCGTGAACTGGGGGCCAGTTTCCCCAAAGACAACCTGACCCCGCGCGGCCTGATTCTCAATCTTGGCCATAATCTCTGGGCTTGTTTCGATACCGACCTCCTGCGCATCTCCTGCATCTGGGAAGGCGAAGCTGGAAAACCGCCCGTCACCCCTGAGGCCCTCGCCCCCGGCTCCTACCACATCGCCGGGCAAAAGACCAAAGACGGCCAGGAATACCTGCCCAAACCCGTGGGCAAAGTGTGGCTGACCAATGGCATCTATCCCGGCTGGCAGATCGGCAGCCAGCCCAATTTCACCGACCCCCGCGAGCCAGGGCCGAGCCCTGAAGAAGTGGGCCGGGGTACCCTCCCCGCCACCGGGGCCCGGTTCAAGTCCCTCCGGATGCACAGCTACCAGCACCTGGAAATCCGCGCCACTCTCGGCGACCTGGAACTCATCGGTCACATCATGCTGGATGTGGCCCAGAAAACCCTGGCCCAGAATTGGGAAATCCCACCCCACACTCAGCCGCTGACCTTTCAGATCGGCCAGCTTCCCGCTCTAAAAAACCTCAGCTTCAGCCCGGAAAAGGTGGAGGCCTTCACCCTGGGTGCTGACAACGCCAAAGACAGTTATTTCGGCATTCATTGTTATTCCAGCGGACGCATTCAGCTACAGCACGACGATTCCCATCGCGTCTGGGTCTCCCTGCTTCCGGCCACGGAAGCCAGCACTCTGGACACGCTCCTCACCGTCGCCCTTCCCACCAACACTTCGGAACCCACCACTCCCTCAGCCGACAAGGCGGGCCAGGCTCACTGGCCCGAGACCGTCTCCACCCAGGCCATCCTCTCCAAATCCCCAGACGCCTACGTCATTGACGACATTCCCCTGCCCGTCCCCAATCCCTGGAAGCGCAACGTCCGCCTCGCCGACATCGCTTTCCTCAATGACAAGGGCGATGCGGCAG
>DMMK01000507.1 GCA_003453085.1 Verrucomicrobiales bacterium | reverse complement strand
AAGGCTAACCACCGTAAAGTGTCCAGCCTGCACGGGGCGTGCGGCTGAGGAAGCGGTTGGCGGCTTCGTTGTTGGTGATCTTCATGGCCTTGGCATCCCAGAGAATTTTGCTGCCAGCGCGGAAGGCGACGTTGCCCAGAGGGTTGGCCTCGCTGAGGGGGCCTGCATAGCTGAAAGGGCTGGCGGTCGGGCTGCCGTTCTTGATCGCATTCAGCCACTCGATGTGCTGGCCAGGAGAGTCAGGGATGAAAGGGGCCGGAGGCTGGAAGTCCTTGAAGTCGGCTTCAGGCAGCAGGACGTGTTTGTTGTAGTCAGACAGCAGCATGCCTTTGTCGCCGATGAAGAGGACGCCGCTGTTCCACTTGCTGATGAAGGGATCGTTTTTCCACACTTCTGGTTTGGCGCTTCCCTGATGCCAGTGGACCTTGCAGGCGGCACGGGGGCCACGCGCTGCGTATTCATAGGTGGCAGACATGGAGGCCGGGGCAATCTCCGGATGCGGCTCAGGACCGAAGGCCTCCACGCTCAGCGGGGCATCCAGATTCAGCGCCCAGAAAGGCAGGTCATTCCAATGGCTGCCGAGGTCTGACATGGTGCCATTGCCGAAGTCCCACCAGCGATACCACTTGGGCCCAGGGAAATAGATTTCGTTGTAGGGGCGATACGGGGCGGGGCCGAGCCAGAGATCCCAATCGAGATACGGCGGCGGTGTCTGCTCTTCTTTTGGGCGCTCGGTCACAAAGACGATATCCTTGTTCGCCTCGGCCTCTTCCTTGGTTTGCAGGCCCCAGGCACGGGAGACACAGACGTGGGCATCCGTGACCTTGCCGATGGCTCCGCTCTGGATCAATTCGACCACACGTCGGTAGTTAGGCAGGCCATGGATCTGTGTACCCATCTGGGTGGCGACTCCGGCCTTGGCTGCGGCTTCGGTGATGAGGCGTGCCTCGGCCACATCGCGAGTCAGCGGTTTCTCACAATAGACGGGCTTGCCCATGAGCAGGGCCGGCAGCGTGGCGTAGGCGTGGGTGTGCTCGGTGGTGCTGACGACGACGGCATCGAAGTCCTTGGAACCTTCGTACAGTTTGCGGAAGTCGCGGTACGCCTTCGCTTTCGGAAATGCACTGGCCGCCATGTCCAGGTTCATGCCATTGACATCGCAGATGGCCACGACGTTTTCCGTGGGCTCTTGAGGCGCGGGCGGAGGAGTGTCCGTCTTGGCATTTTTGGCTTTCGACGGATACAGGGAAGTGCCGACGAGAGCCTGGATATTGGCCGCACCGCGCCCCCCAACGCCGATGAAGGCGAGGTTCACCTTCGAATTGGGCGAGCGTGAACTAACGATCGCTGGGAACCCAAAGGCCGCTCCGGCCACGAGTGAGCTTTGAGTCAAAAACTGGCGACGAGAGGAAAGTGGGCGAGACATGGCGAAGGAACGCCCGTTCCGCCCCAGGTCTTGCGGATCAACCTGCGGCCTCTTTCGCAATCAGGGCCTCAAGTTCTCCGGCGGCCTTTTCCCAGGCCGTGGTTTTGGTGGCGACCCGAGGCTCGATGTCCTCCAGTTCCTTGCTCAGGGCTTTGAATTTCACGGCATCGGAATAGACGGCACCGTCTTGAAGCTGGTCCACCAGCTCCATCTTGCGTTTGTCCAGCGCAGCGAGTTCTTCCTCAATGCGGGCGACGTTTTTCTCCAGGTCCTTGCGGCCTTTCGCACGATTGTTCCGGGCCTCCGCCTCCAGGCGTTTTTGCTCCTTGGACTTGGGCGGAGAAAAGGCCTTCTTGGGCGCTTCCCAGGCCCCGGGCTGGCTGTTCGTCAGGCTCGCGGTCAAGGCTTCGCGGGCAGAGGTGGCCTTCGTTTTATCCAAGAAATACTGGTAGTCCCCCGCATAAGGGGTGAGCACACCACCTGCGATGTGGATCACGCCTTTCGCCATGCCACGGATGAAGTGCACGTCATGGCTGATGAAGACGAGGGTGCCTTCATAGTCCTCAAGGGCGCCAATGAGCGCATCAATGCTGCCCATGTCCAAATGCGTCGTCGGCTCATCCATGAGCAGCAGGTTCGGCGGGTCCAGAAGCAGACGCACCAGGGCAAGACGGGATTTCTCCCCCCCACTCAGCACACCCACAGGTTTGAAAACATCGTCACCATGGAAAAGGAAGGAGCCTAACAAGGTGCGGCACATGTTTTCACCTGGGCGACTCGGCAGGTCCATGGCGGACTGCAGCACCGTGTGCTTCATGTTCAGCACATCCCCACGATACTGGGCAAAGTAACCCATTTTCACATTGTGGCCCAACTCGCGCTTGCCCGCCTGCGGAGTCAGAGCGCCTGCGAGCAATTTCAGCAAAGTAGATTTGCCAGCACCGTTCGGCCCCACCAGGACGATGCGCTCGCCACGCTCCACTTCGAGATCCAACCCGGCGTAAACCGGCGTCTCTCCATAAGCAAAGTCGAGCCCCTTCAGGGTCAGCACGCGCTGGCCGCTGCGGGGAGGCTGGGGAAACCGAAATTTCACCGTCTTCGCCGCCGCCGCCGGGCCATCCAGCTTCTCCATGCGGTCGATCATCTTCAGCTTGTCCTGGGCACGGGAAGCAAAGTTGGCCTTGGCCTTGAAACGGTCTGCCCATTGCTGGAGCTTGGCGATTTCCTTCTGCTGGTTTTCAAACGCGCCCTTCATCTGCTCCTCACGCGCCACCTTTTCGAGGAGGTACGCGTCGTAGTTGCCGCGGTAACGGTTCACTTTGCTGTGGGCGATTTCCAGGATGGCCCCGGTGAGGGCGTTGAGGAATTCACGGTCATGTGAAATCATCAGGATCGCGCCCGGATACCCCTGCAGGTATTCTTGGAACCAAATGAGGGATTCGAGGTCGAGGTGGTTGGTCGGCTCATCC
>DMMK01000039.1 GCA_003453085.1 Verrucomicrobiales bacterium | reverse complement strand
GGGCAGCATGGTGCGCAGCACCCGGTTCACGGGTACGACGTAGTAGTCGGAGATCCAGTTGGCCAGCTTGAGCAGGCCTGGGGTGAACATGGGGCGGGAACCGACCAGGGAGGCGATCTCCTTCAGCTTGGCGTTGTACTCCGTGGACTCCAGCAGTTCAATGACCACGGCAGACACTCGCTGATGCTGGAGGGGAACCATGACGCGGGTGCCGATGCCAATTTGGCGTTCCAGCTTTTCGGGGATGGCGTAGTCCAGTTCAAGGGCCGCTGCGGTCTCGATCTGCACGCGGGCGATCCGTTGGGCTGTGTCCAGGGCAGGGGAGGCCGCTCCGTCCGGGCGCGGCAGCCCCAGGTCAAACAGCGACTGGGCGGCTGGGCGGCTGGAACTGGCGGGTCGGTCAGGCATTCGGTGTCCTCATTCTGAACCACGGATCACGGGAGTTTGCACGGAGGATATTGAAGGAAAGTGGGAGAGCTCCTTTTGGCCGGAGTCAGCGATCCGCCATTTCGTCGTTGGCTGAAATGTGTTAATTAGGGTCACGGCTTCCGCGCAACAAAGCTGGTTTCCTCACGTATCCTTTCCATGGCATCTGATCTGATTGGTTCCTGCTCCCCTGCACCTTGGTCGCGCCGTCGTTTGCTGACGGCTGGCGGCCTGGGCATGCTGGGCCTGACCATGCCACGCATTCTTCGGGCCAGTGAGGCCGTGGTGACGGAGAAGATGATCGCCCGGGCGAAGTCCGTGGTGTTTTTGTTTCAGTGGGGCGGGCCGAGCCATCTGGAAACCTTCGACATGAAGCCGGATGCGCCGGAGGGCATCCGGGGATTTCACAAGCCGATCAAGTCCAGTGCGGATGGCATCTATGTTTCGGACCGGCTTCCAAAAACGGCGAAGATCATGGACAAGGTCACGCTGATCCGGTCCATGCATCACACGATGAAAAACCACAACAGCGCCGGTTACTATGCGCTGAGTGGTCACGCACCGCCGAGTGATGATCAGCGACTGAAAGATTCGCCGGATCTTTTTCCTTCCTATGCTTCCGTGGTGGACCGTCTGGCTCCTGGCCGTGGAGAAATCCCCACGGCAGCCAGCTTTCCCTGGACCGTCAGTGATGGTTCCTTCACTCCCGGACAGCGGGCCAGCTTTCTGGGTAAGCAGCATGATCCTTTCTTTGTGCTGCGCGACCCGAGCGCCCCAGACTTTGCCCTGCCGGAGCTGAGCCTGCCGCCAGGGATCAGTTATGAGCGGCTCACCGCCCGGCGCGAGCTGCAGAAGCTGGTGGATTCCCAGACCCGTCTCATGGCCCATTCGGCGGAGGCGCGGGGCATCGAAGGCTACTATGAAAAGGCGCTTTCCATGCTGCACAGCGAGAAGCTGCGTGCGGCCTTCGATCTTTCCAAGGAGCCGGACAAGATCCGCGATGCCTATGGCCGCACCGCCTATGGGCAGAGCTGCCTGCTGGCGCGCCGTCTTGTCGAAGCCGGGGTCAAATTCGTTACGGTCAATTTTGCGCCAAGCATCGGCGGTCAAAGCACCACAGCGGGCGGCTGGGACACGCACGGGTTCAATGACACGCGCATGTTCCCCATCATTGATGCCTACCACATGCCGATGACGGAGCAGACGCTGCCCACCTTCCTCAATGACATGGATGACCGGGGGCTGCTGGACGAGACGCTGGTGGTGTGGGTGGGGGAGTTTGGCCGCACGCCGAAGATTGACAAAAACATCAGCCGCGACCACTGGCCCCAGTGCTACACGGCCCTCCTGGCAGGTGGCGGGGTGAAGCGCGGTTTTGTCCACGGTGCTTCTGACAAAAACGGAGAATACCCGGCCGAAAAGCCGGTGAAGCCCGACGACTTGGCCGCGACGATGTATCATTTGTTAGGCATTCGTCATGACACTGAAGTTCATGATGTGGCGAATCGGCCGGTACCCATCAGCTATGGCAAAGTGATCCAGGAAGTGATCGCGTGATCTGTCCGGCCTGAATGAAAAGTGTCTGTCAGGAAGCGAGCGTTCGCTTGCATTCTGCCTGAGTGAGTTTATGGATGGAATCGGGATTCAGAACCATCCCTCCACCACTATGGCTAAAGGCAACAACGCTCACAAAAAAGAAGTCAAAAAGCCAAAGAAGGAAAAGCCGAAGCCCGCTCCGACGGCTCGCAAGCCTTAACTTAGGCTTGGCCGGGTATCGGCTACAGGCAGAGTGCAAACTTTGTCACCTTCAAGGATTTTGATCGGCCAGAACATCGGGCTTGCCCGGTTCTCTGCTGGCTCTATATCGTGCGCACATGAGTCCCACCCGCCGCACCTTTTTCAAGCATCTCAGCCTGGGAGGCCTGAGCCTCTGGCTGTCTCCGACCTTCGGAGAAACGTTGGCGGCAACCGTGGAGAAGCTGCCACGCAATGCCCCGGACAACAAGGGAGTCTCCTCAGAAGCCATCCTGCGTTTTTTGGAGGCCGTCGAAAAGCAGGGATTTGAACTGCACAGCTTCATGATGCTGCGTCACGGGGAGGTCGTTGCCGAAGCTTGGTGGGATCCCTATGGTCCGGACTTCATCCACACGATGTATTCGATGAGCAAAAGCTTCACCTCCACGGCGGTGGGTCTGGCTGTGGCTGAGGGCAAACTGAGTGTGGAAGATAAGGTGGTGTCGTTCTTCCCAGATGACCTGCCTGCAACGGTGAGCGAGAACCTCGCTGCGCTGCGGGTGAAGGATCTGCTGACCATGTCGGTCGGCAATGAAAAGGAGCCGACTCAGGCCGTTGTGAAATCGGAGAACTGGGTGCGCACCTTTTTGGCTCAGCCGATCAGTCATAAGCCTGGGACCGTTTTCATGTACAACAGTGCCGCAACTTACATGTGCTCGGCCATTGTGCAGAAGGTCACCGGGCAAAAGATCCTGGACTATCTCACTCCGCGTTTGTTTGTGCCTCTGGGCATTGCCGGAATGACCTGGGAAAGCTGTCCCAAAGGCATCAATACAGGCGGGTGGGGATTGAGCGTGCAGACGGAAGCCCTGGCCAAGTTTGGCCAGCTTTGCCTGCAAAAAGGGGGTGTGAAGGGGAAGCGTATTTTGCCTGCGGCCTGGGTGGCTGAAGCCACCGCCTTTCACATTCAGCAGCCAGGGGATGACAGGCCGGATCGGCCCAAAGCGAACAATGACTGGTTGCAGGGATATGGTTACCAGTTCTGGCGCTGCCAGCATGGGTACTTTCGCGGAGACGGAGCCTTTGGCCAGTTCACCATCGTGCTGCCAGAACAGGAGGCCGTCATCGTGATGACGAGTGAAAACAAAAACATGCAGGGCCAGCTTGATCTTGTCTGGGAACATCTGCTGCCAGCGATGAGCGGCCCGAGTCCTGCAACTGACGCTGCCCTGGTGACAAAGTCAAAGTCGCTGAACCTGCCACCTGCCAAAGGCAGCGCGGAATCGCCTAACATGGAGCGTGTCAGCGGAAAGGTCTTCACTCTGGCTGAAAACCCGATGGGACTCACGGCCGCCACCTTTGTCTTTCAGGGGAACACCTGCGTGTTTACCGCCCGTTCGGCCAAAGGGCCTCATGTCATTGCCTGTGGCATCGAGCGCTGGCAGAAAGGCATCACGGCTTTTCCTGAAACGCCCCCGCGCCTGATTTCAGGCGGGAAACCGCCAACGCAGATCACCTCCAAGGTCGCAGCCAGTGCCACCTGGACCGATGAAAACACGCTGGTCATGACTTGGCGCTACTATGAGACCCCACATCATGACACGGTGACCTGCCATTTTGAAGGAGACAAGGTGAGCCTGACTTTCCTCAACAGCATCACCGCCATGAATCCGAAGGCAAAGGATGCGCGGGCGGTCCTGACCGGGCAGCTTGGCACGGAGTGAAACGGCTTCATGCTCTCGCCGCCCACCGGTTCGCCAGCAGTCCGTTCACAAACAATTGCAAGGGATGGTAGAACATGATGGGCAGCAGGATCAGGGTGAGGTCTGGGCGGTCTCCAAAGATCAGCATGGCCAGTGGCACCCCCATGGCGAGGGTCTTTTTGACCGAGCAAAAATAGGCCGCCACCGCATCCTCCTGGTTCAGGCGCATGGCTTTGCAAGAGCCCCAGACCAGCAAGGACATGAAGGTGAAAAGAAACACCACCAGGCCGAAAATCTGCGCGGTGAGAGTGCTGCCAAAACGACCCCAGATCTGCTCCTCCACGGATTCACAAAAGGCGGCATAGACGATGAATAGGATGACCAGATTGCTGATGCGAGCCATCCAGAGTTTATACTGGTCCACCAAGGGCTTCAGCGACGGGCGCAGAGCCATGCCGAGACCAAAGGGCAGCAGGGTGAGCATCGTGATCTTCAGCAGCAGCGGACCGAAGTCCCCGGTCTGCCCCGTTTTCTGCATGAGCAGGTGAACCAGCAAAGGCGTCACCAACACGCCCAGGATGTTTGAGAAAGCCGCGTTGAAAAGAGCTCCCGCTGTGTTGCCTCGCGCAATGGCCGTTAGCACCACGGAGGTCGAGATGGTGGAGGGCAGGACGCACAGATAAAGAAAACCATCGCGCACGGCTTCCGGCTGGTTTGGAAAGACCAGCGGCACCACCTTGTTCAGCAACAGGCCGACAATGGGGAAGATGACGAAAGTGAAGCATTGAATGATCAAATGCAGCCGCCAGTTAGCCGCACCGCTTTTGATCTTTTCCAAAGCCAGCGACAGCCCTTGGAAAAACAGGATGAGGGCGATGCCTACATTGCCTGCGATGTCAGGCTGCAGAATGCCATGGCGCGATCCCGGCCCAGGAATGACAAACCCCAAGACCGCCGCCACCCCCAGCCCGATGAGAAACCCATGCACACGCCACCAGGCAACTTTCGGGGCAGGTTGAACGGACGCCTGGGACGGGGGGCTGGAACTCATTTCGGTGTCACGACAATGAGCCTGCATGGCACCTTATCAACCAAAACGCGGACAGGCTTTCTGGATGGTCAAAGATGTACGGGAGCCCTGCCCAGATCCGGTTTAAGTTCGGTCCAAAATGAAAGGCGAGCAGGACATCACCGCATAACAAAAAAGCGCGGATGGCCTTTCAGCCACCCGCGCTTCACGGTTTTGGGGTTTAAAAATCAGGCGGACGCCGGATTAATAACGGTAGTGGGTCGTCTTGTAG
>DMMK01000544.1 GCA_003453085.1 Verrucomicrobiales bacterium | reverse complement strand
TCCACCGCCTTCATCAGGCCGATGTTGCCTTCCGAGATGAGATCCAGAAGCGGTAGGCCATAATTGGCGTAGTCCTGGGCGATCTTCACGACCAGGCGGAGGTTGGCGCGGATCATGTGCGAGCGCGCTTCTGGGTCGCCGCGCTTGATGCGCTCGGCGAGTTCGACCTCCTGCTCAGGAGTCAGCAAGTCGGTCTTGCCGATCTCCCTCAGGTAGATCTTGATACCTCCGTCGAGTTCCATGTTAGACATTACAGATTTAAATACGGTGCAGTTTTGCTTTTCTTGACGCCCTGCTCAAAAACAGAGGGTCGGCAGCATAGCATAAGGATGACTGACTTTCTCCTCATTTTTTCAAAGCAACTTTTCTGCCAAATTGTGGTGGTAGGTTTGGCGGCTGGATTCACGGTCTCCGGCGCGCACATTCTGACACCCTCGTTGAACTAAAGTTTAAAACCATCGTCAACAAAATTTGCAAATAATTTTAACATTTGTTAACAAATCGAAAAATTCAGATCGGTTGGGCTCAACTCTTCTACGCGATTTCTCCGGCTCGGTTACAACTTGATAAATCAGTCTTGCCAGATCATCCAGCCCTGCTATTTGTCGCATCAGCAGGAAAAGCAGGATGTTTAAAAATTTGGTTTTGTTGATCTGTTAGCAATTCTAAATTTTAAAACTTTTTGTGTTAATTCTAAAAAATATCTTGCAGGCCTAAGAGACAGTCGGTTATTATAACTCCAATCGCGGGTATAGCTTAGTGGTAAAGTTCCAGCCTTCCAAGCTGGCCATGTGGGTTCGATTCCCACTACCCGCTCCAGTTGTAAATAACCTCTGTTTTCCTTCTCTTATGAGAGTTTTTAACGCTCTTCGATCTGCTGTTTGCCTTTTTGGCCTGGCCTTTAGTGCCAATTTTTCCCAGGCTCAGGCTCAATCCAGCGGTTGCGATGACATCTCGAGAGATGTGGCTGCGGCTATTCAAAAGGATCCCTCCAAGGCTCTGATGATCGTGGAAGATGCCCTGGTCATCAATGAGTCCTGCGCCTGTGAAATCATCAAGGCTGCGATCTTGGCCTCCCAGGCCGACAGTGCCATGGTGAATCAGATTGTTCAGACGGGAATCGCCGTGGCGCCCAAAATGTCGGGTGTGATCATGGACTGCGCGACCTCCGTTTCTCCGGGTGCGGCTATTACCAATGTGAATTCGGTGGCTTCCGTTGATCAGACGGACTCTGAGAAAAACCCTTCCAAGAATCCCTTGCCGGTGGCGCCTGTGGAAGAAGAGTTCATTCCGACTCCGAGCATCCGCGGTGTTTACCTGATTCAGCCTCCTGGAACAAGCTTCATCCCTTGTGATCCCAAGCATCGCAAGTGCTGCAAGGTGCCCACCTCCCCTTGCAATTGCAGTCCATGATCTTCGGTTAACTGTTGAGTTTCCATCACCTTTCAACACCTCCCGACCATGCGCTTTCCCAACGCCTTGTTTTTTGCGGCCCTGATGGCAGTATCTGCTACTTCGGCTTTTTCCCAAGGGCTTACAGCCGTTCGGGATTTTTCGGGTGATTTTGGTGAGGATCAGCCTCTGACCTGGAGCCTTTCAGCTCGCGGAGGTTATGATTCCTTGAGCTATCAGGTGCCGTCACCGTTCTTGCAGGATTTTGAATCTTACTATGCGCAGGGGGGCGTGGGGATGACCTATGCAGATGCCGACCCGACGACACCCTGGAGCATGGCGCTTGATTTGGGGGTCATCCATTATCTGGATGGCATCCCACGTTACGACGACACGTTTTACAATGCTCGGGTGGCTTTTAACATCGCCCATCAGATTTCGCAGCGTCTGAAAATCAGCAATAATTTCTATCTTACCTATGAGGCGGAGCCGAATTTTGCGACGGGCGGCTCTACAACGCTTTATAATGGTCAGTATCTCTACGGTTTCAATAATTTCAACGTCAGCTACGCTTGGTCTCAGCGATTCTCGACCACAACCTCGCTGACTGTGGACGGCATTTCTTATGAGGATGAAGTGGTCTCGGGTCTCGAAGATCGTCTGTCAGTCCTCATCGCGCAGCAGTTCAGCTATGCTTTGTCGAAGCGCACCAGCTTGGCCGCAGAATATCGCTACCGAATCACAGATTACCGTGAGCGTGATGATGTGGATGCTCAGTCTCACTTTGCCCTCGTCGGTGTGGACCATGCCTGGAGTGAGCGTTCCACAGGTTCGTTCCGAGTCGGAGCTGAGTTCTTCAAATCGGACCGTGCTGAAAATACCTCGCCCTATGCCGAAGTGGCCTACAGCTACTTGGTTGCCCGCCAGACAACCGCCCGTTGGTTCGGTTCGGTCGGGTATGATGCCGCTGAAATCGGGGGGTACGACACCCGCTATGCCGTCCGTACAGGTCTGAACGTGAGCCACCAGATCAACAAGCGTGTCGCCGTCAACGGCGGTGTGTCTTACGCTTACAGCACCTTCGATGGCGGTGCAGGGACCGATGTGACAGAGCATTCGTTGCTTCTTTCCACAGGCATCTCCTATCAGATGCTCGAAAACCTTTCGCTCGATGCCCGTTATTCTTATTCGATTTTGCAGTCGGACGATTCGCTGCGCGAATTTGACCGCAACAATATCTCTGTAGGGGTTACTGCCTCTTTCTAAGATCCAGATTTTTGCCAACAGCCCAACTCGTTCGCCAGTGTTCAGCCTTGCGTTGACACTGGCGAACTGATGAAATTTCAGGTTCCTAACTTTTCCAGACAATCAACATTGTTATGCATGACACCGGAAACGAGCTTCAGCAGCAGGCGCTAGATTCCTGGCAGGTCATTCGGAACCGTTTTGGTCTCATCATCCTGTCCTTTCTGCTCGTTTTTGCGACGGCGGCCATCATCACTTACATCATGCCGCGCAAATATCGCGGGCTGGTGGAAATGAAGATTGAGCGTATGCAGACCAAGGTGCAGGTCTTCAAGGGCAGCACCGACGACTTCATGGCCCCGAGCGATGTGGTGATCAAAAACGAATTTGAGAGCATCACCAAGCCGGAAACTCTCTACCCGGTGGTGGACAAGCTGGACCTACAGAAGCGCTGGTCCCTGCCGAATCGACAGTCGGCTCTGGCCAAATTGCGTGGGAATCTTGACACTCAGTCGAGCGTGCGCTCGGACTTTGTCACGATCGAGTTCTATGATCAGGATCCCAATGTGGCTGCGGAAATCGCCAATGCGGTGGCTCAAAGTTACATGACCCGCCGTGTGGAGGTGGAGTCCAAACAGAAGAACGAGGCCCTGATTATGCTAGGCCAGCAAATCACTGAGCAGGAGCAATCGCGGGATCAAGCCCGACTGAAAATGCAGGAGGCAAAAAAGAAGGGCGGCATTGTCGGAGAATGGTTTTCCAATGGCACCAATTCAACCACTCCCGGGGCCAATCTGCGAACCACGGAAGACTCCATGGTGGTGACTCGCGAGCAGGCACTGCTGCAGGCCGAACTGGAAGTGCAGTCTCTGAGTGCGGAAATTGATGAACTGAGCAAGCTCGAAGGAGACCAACTGGTGGCACGCGCATCGGGCCTGAAATTAGAGAACACCAATGTCACCAGCATGATGGCCGACCTCAACAAGCTGCAGGTCACCCGTGAAGGTCTCGTCAACGCCGGGCGAGGGCGCAAGCATCCGGCAGTGGAGGGGGT
>DMMK01000131.1 GCA_003453085.1 Verrucomicrobiales bacterium | reverse complement strand
CCGCGCCCGCCTCCCGGGCGGCCGGTTTTGTCGAGCGGGGTCCGGCGCCCGCGGCACCCCCGAACACGGTAGGCGGCCTGGTGCGGGACCCACGCCGCGCCACCCTGACGGTCAGTGTTGGCGACAGCCAGAGCGCCACGCTGACGGCCAACCAGTTCACCCGTGCCACGAATGGCGGCACGCTGCTCGTCAATGGTACCAACCTCGGCATGAACAGCGGCACCGCCAGCATCGCCCGCATCCTGCTGACCAATGCCCCTACCCTGGTGGGAACCACTGCGGCCCTGAATACTGGCATCAATGCGGCGGCCAAAGACACTCAGATCGTGCCCTACCTGCTGGGCGAAGCCGCCACCGGCACTGGCGGCACCGGCACGGCGACGGGGGTGATCAACACCTTTGTGACCTATGATCCCAACACCGGATTGCGCCCCCTGAACCTGACGGATGAGTTTACCAGCAACGCCTTCACCGCCGGTCACAACACCTACATCACGGCCAACACATCTCTCAGCACCAGCACGTCCATCAATTCCCTGATCGTCAATGGCGCCTCGACGACCATCACCATCAGCTCGGGCCGCACCCTCACGGTGGCCAGCGGGGCGATCCTCTTCTCCGGTGGCACCGGACTGGCAATCAACGGCGGCACCCTCGCCTTCGGCAACCGCGAAGGCATCGTGACGATCAACTCCGCAGGCAACACCTTCATCACCTCGCTGATCACAGGCACGGCCGGAGTCTCCTACTACGGCACGGGCACTCTGGTGATGAATCAGCAGAGCACTTACAGCGGCAATACTGGCCTGTATGTGGGCACCGTCATCCCACAGGCGAGCTCTCAGGGGACACCGGGGGCAGCCACCAGCGGTCCTTTTGGTACAGGCACTCTGATTCTCGGCGGTGCAGCCATGCGCGCCAGCAGCGGAAGTGATGTACTGCTGCACAATGATGTGCGCTTTCAGTCCGATACCACCATCATCAATGGATCCGTGAACCGCACGCTCACTTTCGCAGGGGATGTGACCCTGACATCCGGCACCCGAACACTGACCCACCAGTCTGCCACCAACACGTCCTTCACGGGTGTGATTGACGATGGCGGCCTGGGATATGGACTGACGGTGAATGGCACCAGCAGTGGCTTTGTCATCCTGAGCGGTGACAATACTTACACCGGCCCCACGTCCCTCACAGGCAGCACCACCCTGTTGATCAATGGCAACCAAAGCGCGGCCACGGGAGCCATCACCGTCAGTGCCGGGGTGCTGGGCGGCACCGGTACGCTGGGAGGAGCCACCACCATCGGCAACGGTGGCAGCCTGAGCCCCGGTGATCCCGCGACAGCCGGTGGGCTGGGCAGGCTGAATCTGGCGCAGGGCCTCACCTTGCAGGCAGGGGCCATGACCACGCTGCAAATCAGCGGAGCCACCTTCACCAGCATGGACTTTTTCGGCGGCAATGCCGTGGGCACCCCCGGCTACATGAGCTATGTCCTGGCCAACGCCGCCGGACAGGGCAACCACGACCAGCTCAGCATCGCGGGCAGCATCAATCAGGCGACAGGGGCCAAAATCCAGGTCCTGCCTGTGAGCTTTGTCCCGGCTGAAGGCCAGATTTTCAACCTGCTGGACTGGGGAGCAGCGACCGGAAACTCCTTCTCCGACAATCTCGGCAGCGCCTACCGCACGGGGGCTGAAGACAACGGCTTCGACCTCGACCTCCCGGACATCTCGGGGAGTGGCCTGAGCTGGGACACCAGCTTTTTTGCCAGCCATGGCATCATCGTCGTGATTCCCGAACCTGGCCGGGCCATGCTGGTGCTTCTTGGGCTGGGCACTCTGGCCCTGCGCCGTCGCCGACCGTGAAATGATGCCACTGGCAGGTTGGCAAAAGGTTTCAAACCCGCTAATCTGCTGTGCATCCGGCGGTTATGATATTTCCCATCCTGCGTGACATCCTGCACACCCCGGCGGTGGACATCATTCTGCATTTGAAGCAGTCCCCCGGCATGACGGTGAAGGAGCTGTGCGCCCTCATGAAGATGAGCTACATGGGTGTGAAGCAGCACTGCGATTCTCTGGCGGACAAAGGTTATCTGGACACTTGGCGGCACCCGGTGCCCCATGGCCGACCGGAAAAGATCTATCGGCTGACCTCCAGGCTGGACCCACTTTTCCCCTCCACCAATGCCGAACAGTTCATCGAACTGCTGAATCAGGCGGAGCGTTTGTTTGGTGCCACGGCACCTGAGAAGCTTTTGTATGCCTTTTTTGGCTCCAAGGCAGAACGCTATGCCCGGAAGGTATCGGTGGAAACTGAGCTCGAAAACCGGGTGCTCGTCCTGGCCCGGCTGCGCAGTGCCGATGGGTGCATGTCCGTGGTGGAAATGAGCGGCAATGGCGGACTGCGCATGGTGGATTACCACTGTCCTTATGGCGAGCTTTTGAAGCAGTATCCGCTGATCGAAGAGATCGAGTGTGAGATGATCGAGCGACTGCTGGGCTGCCCGGTGGAGCGTCAGGTGGTGGAGAAATCCGGACTCCGGCGGGTGACCTTCACCCTGGGCCGCGCTTTGGTCTAAGAAGCGGATGGAGGCAGAATGATCGCTCTGAGAGCGATCCATTAGGGTCAATCTAGGCAAAACGCCCGCCAAAGAGGCAGAAAAAGGG
>DMMK01000690.1 GCA_003453085.1 Verrucomicrobiales bacterium | reverse complement strand
TGCTGCTGGCCGCCGGAGAGGACCCTGGGCATGGCGGAGGCTTTGTTGCCGAGGCCGAGGCGATCCAGCAAGTCGGTGGCTTTTTTGACGGCGAGGCTGCGTTTCATGCCATCGGCGATGAGGGGGACAGCGGCATTTTCTGCGGCGGTCAGCGAGGGCAGCAGATTGTATTGCTGGAAGACGAAGCCGAGGTTTCGGCGACGAAAAAGGATGCGCTCCTGCGCCTTCATTTCGGCATGGCGAGAGTCGAGCACTTGCAGGTCGCCGTCGCTGGGATCCAGCAAACCGGCGATGACGGAGATGAGGGTGGTCTTGCCGCAGCCGCTGGGGCCGACAAGGAAGGTCATCTCGCCGAGGCGGGCCTGAAAATCCACGCCACGGAGGACTTCGACACGGGCATCGCCCTCACCGAAGTGCTTGCGCAGGCCCTGGCACTGGACGGCCTGGGTAGAAGAGGGAGCATTCATAAAATCAACGGAAGACGGAGGCGGGCTCGAGAACGAGCACTTTGCGGACGCTGAGGAAGCTGACTGCGGCGACAACAACAGCCATAAGTACGCCCACGCCGGCCACGGCCTGCCACATGAGGACGATGCCCCGGGTGGCGAGATTGGAGGCGGTGGCCTCAAAGAACGCCGCCGCCATGCCGGTGCCGATGGCGTAACCGATGGCCCCGGCGACGAGGGCCTGAAGCAGCACCATGGTGACGAGGCGGCCATTGGTGACGCCGATGGCCTTGAGTGCGCCGAACTGGCGGAGATTTTCCACCGTGAACATGTAGAAAGTCTGCCCGCTGACGGCCAGCCCAACAATAAGTGCAACAGCGATGGTGATGCCGAAATTGACCGGGATGCCGGTGTTCTTCATGTAGTAGATGACGCAGTCCCAGGCGAACTCGGCGGTGGTGCGGGCCTTGAGGCCAGTCTCACGCTCGATCTGACGGGCGAGGGCTTCTGGACTCATTCCAGGCCGGGCGCGGGCCAAGACAAAGCTGAGCTGGTTGCGCTCGCGGCCCTGGAAGTTGATGGCCTCGCTATAGCGGGCATGGATGACGGGAAAGCTGACGAAGGGGGCGCTGCAATCTGAGATACCGACGAGGGTGACCTTGTGGTCATTGAGCTCCAGCACGCGGCCGAGTTCCATCGGCTCGCCGGGAAAGAGGAGGGCATAACCGGCGCGGTCCATGATGATGCTGTTGGCCTCACGCAGGCTTTCCCAGCGGCCGAGGAGCATCTGGCGAGGAGCGCCGACGAGGGTGCTGTCATCCACGCCGAGGGTGAAGGTGGAGGCGAACTTTCCCGCCAGGGTGCGGGCGGTGGGGTTGCCTTTGAAAAGACGCACCGCGTAGTCCACCCCGGAGACGCTGCGCACGCGGGTGAGGTCGGTTTCCTTGAGCGGCTTGGTCTGCTCGAAATACTCCGTGTAACGGTCCATGACCCAGACATCGGCATCGGTGACATCGAGGATCTGGCTGCCGGTGCGCTTCATGATGCCGCAAAAGATGCTGACCTGGTTTTGCAGGAGGAAGGTGGAAAAGGCGAAGGCGAAGATGAGGCCGAAGTACTTCGCGCGGTCCGACATGAGCATGCGCAGGGCGATGAAGTTCATGGAGCGACCTCCTGAGGACGGCGGTTCCAATGCGGGCGGCCCGCGCCGATGCCATCCTGCGTGGCCTGGGTGGCGAGGCCCCCGGCGGGTGCCTGGATGCAAAGGTAGTGCAAAGGTTCATCCCCCGTATTCCGCCAGCAGCGGATGCCCTGCGGGGCCACGCGCACGCAGGAACCGGGACCGACGGCGAAGATGGAATCCCCCACCATGAACTGGCCGCTGCCGGAGAGGAAGATGTAGAGTTCTTCATTGAGCCTATGGCTGTGGCAGAAGGGCATGCCCTGCCTCGGGGCCATGACATTGGCCGAGACCTCCATGCCTGTGAGGCCGAGAAGCTCCTTGAGGAAAAGCTTTCCTGTAACGCCGCCGAACTCCTGCTGGGAGATCGAATCGAGACTGCCCCAGTTCAGGTGATGGAAGCAGAGGCCGGAATCGGACAAGCGTGGAGAGGTAGTGGAGGGAGCGCTCATGAATAAAGGTCGTTTATTGACTAATGGTCATTTTATAGGCAAAAAAAGTCAGGTGTCCGGGTACAGCCAGGAGGTGGCATTGGGGAAGACTTCCTTCACGATGCGGCGGTCGGTCGCGGCGTAGTCGTGCTCATGGAGGAGCGGCTTCCAGCCGAGGCCGTCGCAGACGATGTCCTGATTGAAGCGGACGGAAAGCATGGGGCTGGTGATGCCGGCCTGGACCTTGAGCTGGGGCTCCTGGCCCATGAGATGGCTGCCGACGGTGACAGAGACGAGGGCGAAAGTGGCCTGTTCCGGCGTGAAGTGGGTGCGGGGCATTTCGCCGAGGGCCATGGCCTCGACAACGATGTGATTGAGCACGCGCCAGCAGCGGGCGCCCTGGAAGGCATGAGCCTGGCGGCGGGCCTCGCTGGCTTTTTCCCAGAAGGAAGCGGACTTCAGCATCATCTCGACATGGAAGTATTCCGGACAACTGACGGCGAACTCGCAGCAGGCAAAGCCGATGACGCGGCAGCGTTCGCGGGTGAGGCCCTTGAAGTTAGAAGACTTTTCAAACAGATCTGCCCGCTGGCGGAGGGAGGCTGTGGCGACGGCGAGGACGAGATCTTCCTTGGATGTGAAGTGCTGGTAAAGCGTGCCTTTGGAATACTCAACCGCCTCGGCGAGCTGCTCCATGTTCCAGGCCTGGAAGCCTTTCTCAAGGAGGAGGCGGCGGGCGTGGGTGAGGATCAACTCCTCACGCGCCTGGAACTCGCGTTCCTTGCGGGTGGGGGTGGACAGGATCCCTGACATGGGCGGAGTATTCTATATTTTGACCAACGGTCAAATACTTTCCAAAAAACATCCGGTCGTGGTGACCGGATGTTTTCGAAGCAGGAGTTTCAGAGGGGGATCAGCGCGGCACGCCGACCTGGGCCTCGCCACTGAGCTGGGGCGCGGTCTTCACCGTCTGGCCAGGCTCTGGAGGCTGGGCCAGGAGGAAGAAACCGGCGCTCTCGAATTCACCGTTCGTGAGGCGGATGAAGGTGCCCTGATAGGTGGCGGTGCGGACGAGGGTCTTCACGGGATTTGGAACGGTGAATGTACCAGAGTAATGGCCCATGGGATTGGCGATGAGCTTGAAGGTGACGCTGTTCGGGTTGACGGCCAGGGTCTTGTTGATGACAACGGTCTGGACGACACCGGTATCCTTCAGGTTGCGGATGCTGAAGGTGAAAGGCTCGATCCCGGCCTGCGCGGAGCCACCTTCCTTGAGGAAGAGGACAGCATTGTTATCAACATCGTTGAGGTCCGCGATGACACCGCCGCTGACGGGAGGCTGCCATTTGCCACCGAAGAGGGTGAGTTCGATTTCATCAAACCCGGCGCGGTAGGCGAGCTCCTTGGACTTGGCATCGGCGGCCACTTTCTTCCAGGAGAGGAAACCATCGAAGCTGTTGCTGTCGAAATTCGTGCCCGCTGGTGTGATGGCGGTGAAGCCCGCGAGGTAACCCTGAGTGAGGGTGAAGGCGGAGTAGAATGGAACGTCGCCCGCCGGCCCCACGATGGAGGAGAAGGTGAACTTGCCGCCATCGGCGGTGCGACCGACGAAAGCCACGGTGCCTGCGGTGGTGACGGTGGCGGCACCGAAGCCATTGCCCTGCGGGATGTCGAGCATGCCGACGAGATCGGCAGGAATGTCCAGACCGAAGGTGTAGCTGCCTACGTAGCTGGTGGCTGGCAGATCGGAGCTGCCGACCTTAGGCTTGGCGACCCAAGGGTTGCGGTAACCTTCGATTTCGGTGCTGCCACCGTTGAAGGGATCATCCAGGCGGCCTTCCATCGCCTGGGTAACAGGCTCGTCTGCATCGCCGCTGAGGACGAACTGGACGGTGAGATTTGGCAGGCCTTTGCGGACAAAGCTGACGGTGGCCTGGCCTTCGGCGGCGGTGGCACCGCCAGTGATGAAGAGTTGGCCTTTCCCGGTGAGGGTGGTGGTGCCGAGGATGAGCTTGGCGGTGTAGGCGCCCTTGGTGGTGACGGCGACATCAAAACGGCCACCGAGCGGCGCGCCGGCCGATTCATCTGGGCTGACCAGACCGACGTAGTTGCCAGCGAGGAAGGCAGGCGGAGCGACGACTTCTTCAAAGATGCTCACGCGGATGATGCCGGTGGTGAGCGGGGCGCTGCCATCTTTCGAAATGACACAGGTGTAATCCCCGGAATCGAGGGCCGTGGCGTTCGGGATGGTGAGGGTATCGGTGGTCTGGCCGATGGGGTCGCCCTCTTTCAACCAGGCAAAGGTGAGGCCGGTGCCTGCATTCTGCACCTTCACACTGACGGTGGTGCCTTCAGCCTGGACGATGCTGCGAGCGGAGGTATCCACGACGGCGAGGTCGAAATTGGCGATGAGGGTGTCGATGCTGTTACGCACATCCACGCCGTAGGTGCCTGCATCGGTGAGCTTCACGCTGGCGAAGGTGTAGGTGGGGAGGGTGGCTTTGGCGATGTTGGTCGCGCCTTTGCGCCACTGGTATGCCAGGACGGGGGTGCCGGTGGCGGTGCCATCGAAGACGACCTTGCTGCCTAGACGGGCGAGCTGGGAACCGGGGGCCTGAACAAAGACCGGCGGACCGTCGTTGTCCTGGATGGTGAGCGTGTGGACGTCGTCATCACCAATGGTGACGCTGACGGCGGACGGAGTGCCCAGGGTGAGGATGACGGTTTCATTGGCATCCAGCGTGAGGTCATCGCGGATGGCGACATTGACCGTGGCGCGGCTCTGGCCGATGAAGAAGCTGACGGTGCCGGAGGCTGGTGTGGTGACGAAATCACCTGTGGCCCCTTCTGAAGCCGTGCCGGTGACGGTGAACGGAAGCGTGAAGGCCTCCGTCGCAGGAGAGGGGAGGACGACCTCGACGGCCACAGTGCCAGCGGATTCCTGATAAGAACTTTCGGTTTTGTCGAAATTGGCAATGATGGCCGGGGCCGTACCGAGGGTGGTGAAGATGCGGACGAGGCTCTGGCCGGAACCGAGGATGTTTTCAGCCTCGACAATGACGGCGTAACGGGAGCCGAGATCGAGATCGGTCAGTTCTTCAACCACAGTGACGGGGGTGCTGCCGCTGCCGATGACACCGAGATCAATTTCTTGTTCGTCTTCACCGCCGGTGAGTTTGATGAGCTTGAGAACGGCGGAGGTGGAGTTGCCGTTGGGGTTGATCTTCACAGTGACCGTGGCGGAGTCTTCCGTGATGCTGCTGATGGACTGAAGCTCGACCACGGGGAACTCGGGGATGTTGAGCACCCAGACGTCGTTGTTGCTATTGGCGCCGTTGGTGCCGGCAAAGATCACGAGATTGCCTTCGGCATCGGTAAAGGCGGAGGAGCCACGGCGTGCGCCGGGGGTGGAGGAGGGCGATGGCACGCCAAGCTGGCCATAAGAGGCGAGGCCATTGAGAGCGGAGGAGCCTTTCAGCCAGGTCCACTGGGATTCTTCGGTATCGAAGACCCAGACGTCATTGAAGTGACCAGTGCCCTGGCCGCCAAAGAGGACGAGGGACCCATCGGAAGCAAGCCATGAGGTGGCACCCGCGCGGGCACCTGGGACGGTATTGAAGGCGTGGTCGCCGAGGGTGCCGTAAACGCCGACGGCATTGACGGCCTGGGAGCCGGAGATCCAGGTCCATTCATTGGAGATGAAGTCGAACTGCCAGAGGTCGTTCAGGTTGCCCAGCTTGGTGCCATTGCCACGGCCATTGCCGCCGAAGAGCCAAAGGTTGCCGCTATTGCCCACCCAGGCGACTGCGCCGGAGCGGCCACCGGGGACATTGCTGCTGGAAGGCTGGCCGAGAGCGCCATAGACGCCGATGGCATCGAGACCGTTGCTGCCGCTGAGCCAGGTCCACTGGCCGAGGGCGATGTCAAAGGCCCAGAGGTCATTGAGGAGGCCCACTTTGATGCCGGTGGCGGGAAGACCGCGACCGCCGAAGAGGAAGAGACGGCCAGAGGCATCCTTCCAGGAGACAGCGTTGACGCGTGCGCCAGGGGCATTGAGAGCAGCTGGCTGGCCGAGGCTGCCGTAGGTGCCGGTGGCATTGGCGGTGTTAGCTCCGCCGACCCAGGTCCACTCATTTTCAGTCAGGTCATACTTCCAGAGATCATTGAGGAGGCCTTTGGTGGCATTGGTGCCGCCGAAGACCCAGAGAGCGCCGTCATTGTCTTGCCACATGAGGGCACCGCTGCGGGCTGGGGGGACATTGGTTTCAGAAGCTTCGCCTTTGTTGCCGTAGCTGCCCAGGGCATTGACGTCTTTGCCGCCACTGATCCAGGTCCACTCACCACTGGCGGAGTCATAGCTCCAGAGGTCATTGAGGACGCCGGTCTTGGTGCCTTCGCCATAACCCAGACCGCCGAAGTGATAGGAGATGCCGCCGGAACTGCTGACGCTGGCAGCCTCGGTCCTGGCACCGGGCTTGTTGGCAGGAGCGGCCTCACCCTGAGTGCCGTAAATGCCACGCTGTTTGGGGAGGTTGTCACCATCCACCCAAACCCAGGAGGGGATGTCCTGCTCGATCACGATCTGGACCGTGGCGGTGGCGGAGTCGGCGTTGCCGTCATTGACCTTGAAGGTGAAAGAATCCGTGCCGAAGAAACCGACATTCGGACGATACACAAAGCGGCCATCGTTTGAGAAAGAACTGATGACCCCGGAGGCGGGCTGAGCCACGACGGAGAAAATGAGCGTGTCGTCGTTGCCATCGGTGCCTTCAAGCACTCCAGCAATGATCTCGCCTGCGCGGCCATAAATCTCCGTCGGGATGGCGATAGGGGCCTCGTTTGGCGGTGGCTCGCTGATCGTGATGTTAATCGTGGCCGGAGCGGAGGTTTCGGGGCCGTCATCGGCCACGAAAGTGAAGCTGTCAGCCCCGAGTTCGCCGACATTGGCCGTGTAAATGTAGGTGCCGTTAGCCTGGACCTCAACGACGCCCTTGGTCGGATCGGAGACCTTGGCAAAGGTCAGCGTGTCGTTATTGGCATCAGAGGCGGTGAGGACACCATTTTTCGGCACGCCAGAGAAAGCGGCGAGCACGCCATTGTTGGCGATGGGGGCCACGTTCGAGAACGTGGAGGGGGAGATCATCTGATACATTGGCAGGGGGCCGCTGGCCCGGCCGCAGTCGTGGGTGCCTGGGTCGCACCGGCCCGAAAGGAGGGGGGGGGCCCCGGCGGCGGTTACGGGCACCTTCAAGACGGGGGGGGGGCGGGGCTCCGCGTTCG
>DMMK01000576.1 GCA_003453085.1 Verrucomicrobiales bacterium | reverse complement strand
AGCGCGTAGTTGTTGTGCTCCTCCAGGCCGGTGGCCACGGTGAGGATGTTCGGATCGAAAATGATATCTTCAGGTGGGAATTCCACCTCATCCACCAAGATGCGGTAGGCGCGCTCGCAGATGCGGATCTTGTCCTCATAGGTCGCCGCCTGGCCTTGCTCATCAAAGGCCATCACCACGGTGGCCGCACCGTATTGCTTGATCTTGCGGGCGTATTCCTTGAACTTTTCCTCGCCTTCCTTGAGCGAGATGGAGTTCACGATGCCCTTGCCTTGCAGGCACTTCAGGCCGGCCTCGATGATCTCCCACTTCGAGGAGTCCACCATGATGGGCACCTTGTTCACCTCAGGCTCCGTCTGCAGGAGGATGAGGAACTTCGTCATCATCGGCACGCCGTCAATCAGGCCTTCGTCCATGCACACGTCGATGACGTTGGCGCCGCTTTCCACCTGCTGGCGGGCGATGGTCACGGCCTCCTCCAACCGGCCCTCCTTGATCAGCTTCGCGAACTTGGGCGATCCCGCCACGTTCGTGCGCTCGCCGATCATGAGGTAAGGCGGACGCACTTCCTTATCCACTGTATCAAACACAAACGGCTGCGAGCCGCTGAGGCGCATGGTGTGCGTGTCCGCAGGCACCTGACGCGGCGGCAGATTCTCCACCGCCTTGGCGATGGCGGCGATGTGCTCGGGCGTGTTGCCACAGCAGCCGCCCATGATGTTCACGAAACCGCTACCACCAAAGTCCTTCGCATACGCGGCCATGTCCGGCGGCAACAGGTCAAAGCCTGTGGGGGCCAGAGGGTTGGGCATCCCCGCATTTGGATAGGCGGAGACAAAACAGTCGGCCTTGGCGGACAGCTCCTCCAAGAAGGGCCGCATCTTGTCCGGTCCTAACGAACAGTTTAGACCGATGGACAGAGGTTTGACATGCCGCATCGCGTTCAGGTAGGCCTCGGTCACCTGGCCGGAGATCATCGTCTCACCCCCAGGACCGACCGCCGCACTGATCTGCACCGGCAGCTCAAGCCCGTCCTCTTCGAATACTTCACGGATGGCCACCAATGCGGTCTTGGCATTGAGTGAGTCGAAAATCGTCTCCACCATCAGGGTGTCCACCCCACCGGCGATCAGGGCGCGGATCTGGTGTTTGTACGCCTGCTTCACCTGGTCAAAAGTGACGTAGCGGAAGCTCAGGTCCGTCAGGTCCGGGAACTGTGAGAGCGAGACCGTCAGCGGCCCGATGGCCCCGGCGACGTAGCGCTTGCGCCCCGTCTTCTCACCCACGATGTCCGCCCACTTCCGGCACTGCTGCGCGGAGTTAAAATTGATCTCCCAGGCGATGTCGTTGAGGAACTTGTCCTCCAGCATCTCCTGGAAAAACTCAGGATCCTTGCGACGGCCATGCGGCACCTCGCGGAAGAACTCGGCCTGGGCGATGCTGGTGCCAGAGAAAGTGTTCGTCTCAATGATGTCCGCCCCCGCCTCCAGGAAGCGACGGTGAATGTCTTCGATGATGTCCGGGCGGGTGATGGAAAGGATGTCGCCGTTGTTCAGCAGGTCCTTGTCATTGGTCAGAAAGCGGTCGCCGCGGGCATCGGCTTCCTTGAGGCCATAGCCGCGAATCGTCGTCCCCATGGCTCCATCAATCACCAGGATGCGCTGGCGCATGGCGGCTTCGAGTTCAGAGCGGACGTTGGGGCGGGCGGGCATGCCGGAAAATAGCCGCTGGCGGCGATGCGTCAATATCGCATCAACGCATCATGATTTGAGGATGTGAAAATAGCCTCAACCAAATCTGCCCCGAACGTAGTCGTCCGTCAGCTTCTGCTTGGGATTTTCAAACAGGGCCATGGTTTCATCGTACTCCACCAGCTTGCCCAGGTAAAACAGGGCGGTGAAGTCCGCCGTGCGCATGGCCTGCTGCATGTTGTGCGTGACGATGACCAGTGTGTATTTCTCCTTGAGCTGATGAAACAGGTCCTCCACCCGAGCGGTGGCAATGGGATCCAGGGCCGAACAAGGCTCATCCATCAGCAGGATCTGAGGTTTCACCGCGATCGCACGGGCGATGCACAGGCGCTGCTGCTGGCCGCCGGAGAGGCCATAGGCACTTTGTTCCAGGCGGTCTTTCACCTCATCCCACAGGGCCGCACCGCGCAGGCTCTCCTCCACCACGTGGTCCAGGTAGTCTTTGCGTTTCTCTCCATGCAGGCGCAGGCCGTAGGCGATGTTTTCGTAAATGCTGCGCGGAAAGGGGTTCGATTTCTGGAAGACCATGCCCACTTGGCGGCGGAGCTGCACCACATCCAGCGCGGCGCTGTGAATGTCCGTGCCCTCCACGCTGATGCTTCCCTTGCGCACACCGGCACCGTCCACGCGATCGTTCATGCGGTTGAAACAACGCAGCAAGGTGGACTTGCCGCAGCCGGAGGGGCCGATGAAAGCCGTGGCCTGATGGCGGGGAATATCCATCGTCACATCAAACAGCGTCTGCTTGCTGCCATAATAGAAGTCCACATCCCGGACCTGGATGGAGGTAGGCAGGTGTGAAACAGGATTCTTTGCGGGGACAGCCATGGAGCGGGCAAGATGATGAACCGGGCCGTCAACTTGGCAACTGCCCTTGTTGTCACATTGCCGATACATGCCGCCCAGGCACGTGACAAAACTGTCACACGTCTTTACGCGCCATGTGACAAAGCTTCCGCCATGAGTCCAGCCACGCTCCAATCCAACCTACGCAAAGCATGAAGACTCGCACTTCCCTCCTCATCGCCCTCAGCCTCGGCAGTCTGGCCTCCTTCGCCCACAGCGCTGAGGTGGATGCCGCCATCCCTGAATACAAGCAGGTGAGCGGGGTCTCCGGTAACCTCATTTCCATCGGCTCGGATACGCTGAACAACCTGATGACCCTCTGGGCCGAAGGCTTCAAGGCGAAGTATCCGAACGTGAACATCCAGATCGAAGGCAAAGGCTCCGCCACCGCCCCTCCGGCCCTCATCAGCGGCACCAGCCAGCTCGGCCCGATGAGCCGTGAGATGAAGCAGGAAGAACTGGACGCCTTTGAGAAAAAATTCGGCTACAAACCGACCGAGATCAAAGTGGCGGTGGATGCCCTGGCCGTCTTTGCCCACAAGGACAACACCCTGAAAGGCCTCACCCTGGCCCAGATCGACGCCATCTTTTCCTCCACTCGCAAGCTGGGTGCCCCTGCGGATCTCACCGACTGGGGTCAACTGGGTGTGGACTCCTGGAAGGGCCGCGCCATCTCCCTCTTTGGTCGTAACAGCGCCTCCGGCACCTACGGCTTCTTCAAGGAGCACGCCCTCGGCAAAGGCGACTTCAAGAGCAGCGTGAAAGAGCAGCCCGGCTCCTCCGCCGTGGTGCAAGGCATCAGCACGGACGAGTTCGCCCTGGGCTACCCCGGCATCGGCTACATCAGCTCCGGCGTGCGCGCCCTGCCCATCGGCGAAAGCGCCGACAAGCTGTCTGAACCTTCCTATGAAAACTGCCTCAGCGGCGAATACCCCCTCGCCCGTTTCCTGCTGATCTACATCAACA